>CAYYET010000029.1:0-9378 GCA_964471075.1 uncultured Bdellovibrionales bacterium | reverse complement strand
TACAATCAGGATCGTTGCATCATTAATCAGCGTGAAATTGGCCGGGATGCCAAGACCTTTCCCGATGCTCTGCGCGCTGTGTTTCGTGAAGATGCTAATGTGGTACTTCTGGGAGAACTTCGTGATCTCGAAACGATTAGTACGGCTATGACAGCCGCGGAAACCGGGCATCTTATCTTTGCCACTCTTCATACCAACGACAGTGCTCAGACGATTGATCGTATTGTCGATGTGTTTCCTGCCTATCAACAGCATCAAATTCGCTCACAGCTTGCAAGTGTACTCCTCGGAGTTATTTCTCAGCGTCTTTTGCCAAAAACCGATGGCGGTCGTATTCCGGCAGTAGAAATTATGCTCAAGAATCATGCTATTGAGAACCTGATTCGAGAAAACAAGGATCATCAACTGGATTCAGTGATTGAAACCAGTCTCAAGGATGGTATGGTCTCTCTTGATCGAGCCCTAGCTGATCTCGTCCTCCGAGGCCTAGTAGCAGTGGACGATGCCTTTATTTATGCCAAAAATCGAGATTATCTCCAGATGCTTCTTTCAAAGAAATAATCAACAAAGGAAGCTATGCCCGGTGGGACAACTTCGATCGGGTTTCAGAAAAATGCGCCATATCATGTAATGAACCATTAAATATATACCATTTCGATAGTGAGTACAGCATTCGTTTACTCTATCGAAGTAGTACCACCGGGTATGAAATTTGTTTTCAAAGCCAAAGATAAGCAAGGGCAAGTCCGAGAAGGAATGGTAGAATCAACGGATGCCAAGGCGGCAGCCCTTATTTTGGAACGCAATGAGCTGACACCTATTTCCCTCAAAGAAGAGAAAGATACTCCTGATTTGATCAAGGGTGTTCATAAGCTGTGGGAAGGTGTGAAGCAGAAAGAACTGATGGTATTTTTCCAGCAGCTTTCTACTTTGATTAGTGCTCATGTACCAGTAGTCTCTGCTCTTCGAACCATTGAGGAACAAATTCCGAACAAGTATTTCCGGATCATTATCAAGGAAATGGCAGATGATGTCGAAGATGGTTTGCAGTTTTCTTCATCGCTCGAGAAGCACCCTGATGTCTTTACACCATTAACCATTAATATGCTTCGAGCTGGTGAGGTGTCAGGAAAGCTCCAGGAATCTATTGATGTAGTGGCTCAAAACATTGAAAAAAATTATCAGCTGACGTCTAAAATTAAAGGTGCCCTCTATTATCCAGCGTTCGTGATTACAGCCGCTATTATTATTGGTTTTCTGGTGGTAACGTTTATTTTGCCGCGCATCACTATCATGATCAAGGATCTGAAGGTACCAATACCATGGTACACGAGTGTTCTTATATGGTTAGGGGACTTTATGAGTGCCTACTGGTGGGCGGTACTTGTGGCTATGATTGCTACCGTAGGGGGAATTATGTACTACGCTCAGACGGAGACAGGGAAGCGCGAATGGCAACAGCTTCTTTTGAAGATTCCAGTCACTGGAGCTCTCGCTCGTAGTATTTATATCACCCGGTTTTCAGAAAACCTCGGCGCCCTCTTGGATAGTGGTATTCCAGTCGTAAAGGCGCTTTCTATCACGAGCCAGGTAGTGGGAAATGTTGTGTACGAAAGAATTATCTTGAAAGCAGGAGAGGAAGTAAAAACAGGAGGGACAATGAGCACAGTACTTATTCGTTCCAAAGAATTTCCGCCCATTGTAGCTCAGATGGTGCGTATTGGAGAAGAAACAGGATCACTTGCTAAAGTACTTCAAAGTGTAGCTAAATTTTATAATCAAGAAGTAGAAACTACAACTCGGAGTCTGACATCTCTTATCGAACCAATTCTGATTGTATTCTTGGGTATCGGTGTGGGTATCATGGTAGTCGGAGTACTTTTGCCTATTTACAATATTGCCTCTCAGTTGTAGGAAAAATAGACAAAAGGTGGTATACTAAAATAAGAAAAAATAAATATAAAAACACACAAGAAGGAGGTGAGCATATGAAAAAAACTCTCAAAGGATTTACCCTGATTGAACTCTTGATTGTTATCGCCATCATTGGTATCTTGGCTTCGATCGTATTGGTAAGTCTCTCAGGTGCCCGAACGAAAGCTCAAAAGGCGGCGTTCAAAGCTGAAGTGGCAGGGGCAGTAGGCGGTTTGACGGTGGCATGTGATGATGCTGATATTACTCCATTTGCCGCGCCAAACGATACTACTGTAACTATTTGGAGTGGCGCTACTGTGACTGCCCAGTGTGGCTCTGCAGGTGATGGTACATTTTCTATTGATCCTGTTACACCAGTAGCGGCAGGGGTTATTGCTGATGGATGTACAGGAGCTACTGTTACTGAAGCAGGTGCGGATTTTACTAATTGTCCGTAATATAACAACAGTTTATAAATTCCTAAAAACTTAGAAGGGGGAGGTGAAAAATTATGAAAAAGACATTAAAAGGATTTACCCTGATTGAACTCTTGATTGTTATCGCCATCATTGGTATCTTGGCTTCGATCGTATTGGTGAGTCTCAGTAACGCTCGGACAAAGGCGCAGGTAGCGGCATTCAAATCTGAAACAGCGGGTGCTGTAGCTGGGCTTCTTATTCAGTGCGATGGCACTACTGGTGCTCGTAATCCTAATGATACGACAGTAACTAACTGGGCAGGAACAGCTAATGCTAACATAACAACCCAGAGCTGCGGAGCATCAGGTAGCGGAACATTTAGTACTACAGCAACTCCAGTTAACACTGCTATTAACTGTACAGCTACGGTAACTAATACTGGAACCACCTATGCTGGAGGAGGATGCTAGGGTTTCGATGAGTTCTCAAAACAAGGGCAATTGCCCTTGTTTTATTTTAAAGACCTTGTTTAATGTTTAAAGCACCTTGTTTAGAAGGTCTATCTATGGTAACTTGCAAACATAAACACTCTCCTTAAGGAGTTTATTTTTTAGAATATGACTCTACCAAGAGTAATACCTCAAGTCATAGAAAGGGTTAATCATTTTTTTATTTCAAATACTCTTCCCAGACTCCTTTTTATTTTTATTTTTTTCTTTCTCTTTTTTTCCTTCTACTTCTTTTTGCATACTTTTACCTCTACTGATGATCAGTTTTTTAATATAAGATTAGCACAGAAAATTAGCGTCGAGGGATTCAGCGCTCTTCAAAACTTCAATGAGTTTTCTGCAGTAGTCCATCGTCCTTGGGTTTTTAATATTCTTTTTTATTATCTCCTTATCCCATTTACTTGGTTTCATCCTCTGGAATTAGGGATCAAGGTCTTTGCTGTTGCGAGTTTGGCCTTTACATTGACTACACTCTTCTTTTTTCTAGAGAAAAATAATATTAAGAAGTCATTTTTCTGGTTGTTGTTTGCTCTTGGTTTTTTTTCTACCCCTCCAGATATCTGGCATTTTCTGATGGCTCGCGCCTTTGTTTTGGTACCGGCTCTCCTGGTTTTGGTCCTATATTCTTTGCAAAAGGAAAAGTATGTAGCGCTTTTTCTTCTTTCCTTTGCCTCTTTTTTTCTCCACACAGCGACTTTTTTCTTGCCGCTTGTCGTAGGTATAATTTTTAGCGCTTTCTCATGGCAAGCGAAGAAACGTTTTCCTTGGGCTTTATTAATGAGTCTTGCGTCCGGTACCGCAGCAGCTCTACTCTTAGGTATGTTGTATATCCCGGGCTTTCTTGATATCATCTGGCATTTCTGGATATCTCTCTATGAAATCGTAACATCTTTTCATATTTCAAATACTGTGCAGATTGATGAGGGAGTAGAAAGTTACCCTATTACGCTCTTTGATACTTTCCCCTATCATGCGGTACTTATTGGGCTTATATTTCTGTTCAGTCCGGTGGCGTTAATCCGTATGCTGCGATTATCTCAAGAGGGGAAATCCTTTGGGAACCCTGTTTTTCTGACGCTACTTGTTCTCACCTTACTTTTTCTTTTGGGAACATTTATTACCAAACGAAATTTTGATTTTTTCTATATCTTTTCTTCCCTTTTTCTTATATTTACTCTCTCTGATTTTTTTAAAGAAATAGGGTTGAAAGAGGGAATAAAAGAAAAAAAAGTATATATCTTTTCTGGGGTAGTTGTTCTGTTGGTAGCCCTGACGTCTCAAGTTTTAGCCATCATGGATATGATTGCTGCTTCTCGGGACCAGGTCAATATTAAAGGAGTTGCTCTTTGGGCAAGAGAGCATACGGAAAAGGGCAGCGTGGTTTTTAATCCAACTATGAACTTTTTCCCCACGTTCTATTTTTACAATGAGGGATACAACAGAATGATTGTTGGTATTGAACCACGGGATTTGTACAAAACTAATCCGAGGAAGTATTGGCTCTGGTATAATTTTTCAACATACGGCATTGTCTGTGGAGAGCAACAGTGTGCAAAAGAAATTGCTTTGCGTGATGCGATGCTTCAGTCACAAAAAGAAAAGTGGTATCAAGATAACGGAGAAGCGGTTGCAAATCTTCTTTTGAATGAGTTTGCGACGAATCTAGTTTTGGTAAGATCGGACTTTATCACTCTGCAAACTCTCCTCGAGAATAGCCCGTACTTTGAGGAGGTATATGCTACACCGGTTATCAGGGACTATATTCTTTACCGAGTAAAGGATAATTAGATCGTTATGGAAGGACAGATAAATATTGCTGTAGTAGGGGGTGGATGGGTGACGGAAAATAGGCACCTTCCTGCTCTCAGAAAAGAAAAAAGAGTTTTTCTGAGGACTCTTATAAGTAAGGATAAAAAAAGAGTGGAGTTTCTGAAAAAAAGATTTTCAATTGAAAACTGCTTCAGCGTGGAAGAAATTGAGTGGCAAAAAGCGTTACAGGATTGCGATGCTGTGGTGATAGGCTCTGATCCTTTTTCTCATTATGCTATTGCCAAACAAGCCTTACTTCTTGGCAAGCATGTTCTTATGGAAAAGCCGCTTACGTTGTCGATTCAGGAGTCTACGGAGTTAGTGGATTTAGCTAGAGAGAAGCGCCTTCAATTTGCAGTAGTCCATAACTTTCAATTCTCCGAAGCTTCGCGAGCACTAAAGGAAGACGTAGAGAAAGGAGTTCTGGGTGAAATTCAATTATTAGAAGCCAAGCAGTATAGCAATGAAAAAAGAAGATTACCAATATGGTATGAGGAGTTGCCTTGGGGGCTTTTTTATGACGAATCGCCTCATCTTTTATACCTTCTGGAAATGGTAGGTGGAAAACAAATGCTACAGCATTCACAAGTAGTTTTTCGGTCAGGAGTCTCAACACCATCATTAGTAGAAGGTGTTTTGAAAGGTGAGGCTGGCCCACCATCTTTATTAAGTATGAACTTTTCTGCATCACTGTCAGAATGGTTTCTGATAGTTCATGGATCCAAAAGAACTGGTATCTTGGATATTTTTCGCGATATTTATTTTTCTCTCCCTAATGATGGAAGACATGCTCCAGGCGCTATTCTTCAAACGTCCTGGCATGCTTTTTTGGGTCATTTCAAAGGTGTGCTAAAAAGTGGCATGAAAGTCCTGAAAAGGGATTACCTGTGTGGTAACGAGGAAGTAGTAAAGATATTTATTGACGCCATTCTTGGAAAAAGATCATTGGGGGCTATAGACGCTAGCAACGGTTTACGAATAAATGCTTTACAGCATGAGATTATGGAACGTTCGATACGTATAGCGGAGGTATGATGAGTGAGAGAAAAAAAATTCTTGTGACGACTACCCATTTTTTCCCTCATGTAGGAGGAGTGGAGAAGTATACTTTGGACTTCTTTTCGGCCCTGAAACAAAGATATCCGGAAATTGAGATTACCATACTTACCCTGCAAACCTCTCTTGCACCACAGCGCGAAACCATTCAAGGGCTAAGCGTTGTGAGGGTCCCAAGTTTTTGGCCGGATCTGAATCCTCTTTTTTTTCCCGGGACAGTGAAGAAGATATTGGAAGAGATAGAATTTTCTTCTTTTGATCTTGTTATTACTCAGTGTCGGTATTATTTTTTTACTACTTACATAAGTTGGCTAGCAGCTCAAAAGAGAGTGCCTATTGCTCATATCGAGCACAATGCAGGTTATATGGTACATAAAAACTTTCTTGTTACGAGGATAGCGTGGCTGTATGATCATTTTTTTGGATCCGCAGTTCTGAAAAGGGCATTATTTCTGGTGGCTGTATCCCAAAGTGTAAAAACATTTCTTCAGGAAAAGTTTCGAGTATTTAGTAAAATCGAAGTCATTTCTGGTGGTGTATCGCTCAAGTATTGGGGCATGATAGATAAAATTCCAGATACTAGAATGTTTGTTTATTGTGGCAGACTTCTTCGTGAGAAGGGCATTTTTCTTCTTTTAGACGCATTTGAAGTGCTGAGTAAAAAGTATCCCGAGATAAAGCTCTTCATTATCGGAAGTGGGCCAGAAGAGAAAACTTGCCAATCAAGAGTTATCAAGAAAGGATTAGGAGGACGGGTAACGTTTTTAGGAAAAGTGTCTAGCGAGACCATACAGACTTTGTATAAGGAGAGACCCGTCTTTGTGAATCCGTCTTTTTATACAGAGGGATTACAGATCTCTCTGTTAGAAGCAGCTGCTAGTGGATTGCCCATTATTACCACTCAGGTTGGAGGAGTGAAAGAGCTACTTGAAGCAAATAAGAGCGCTCTCTTTGTTATTCCTCAAGAAAGCGAATCTCTTGCAGCAGCTATGGAAGAATATATACTCCTTCCAGAGAAAGCGAAACAACATGGCAGAGCTGCTTTTCAAAATGTGAGCACTTCCTTTTCTCAAGAGGAGATGGCTGAAAAGTTTTATCAATATGTCTTATCATAGATACTTCCAATTTTTCCGTTTTGTTGTTGTGGGAGCGCTTTCCTACGGTTTGAGTGTTGCTTTTTTGCTGGTTCTGACAGAAGTTTTCTTTATTCACTATCTTTTCGCCACCATTGCAGTGTTTCTGACGGTTAACGGAGTAAGCTTCTGGTTGAATAAACGCTATACCTTTCTCTTGACGCACGGGGTTTTTCAGGGTGAGCTTCTACGGTATTATGGGGTTATGGCTATGAGCCTCTTTCTCAATCTTTTGGGAATGTATATCCTGGTAAGTCTTATGCATGCTTCTGTTTTGGCAGCAAGTATCCTTGTTGCTGGCATTCTCTTGTGCTTCAACTATTTTTTCCATAAGACTTTTACCTTTCGGCTTGAATAATACTTATGGCTCAGTACGATATATTTTTTCAGAACGAACATCCGGTATTAGCGCAAAAGCTCCTCCTCTGGCTTAATCGTTCCTTGTTTCTGTTTCTCCGAAAAAAAATTGATCCACAAGGAAAGAAAAAACTACGCATTTTAGAAATTGGACCAGGAAAATGTTATTTTTATCAGGCTGTTCAAAATATCAAAAATGTTTCTTATGCGGCTTGTGATCGTAATGCATCTTTCCAGAAAGCTTTTCCAGAAGCGACCTTCTATCTTTCTTCCGCTCCTGCTTTTCCTGAAGACTTAGGGACTTTTGATCTTATTTATGCTGCGTATGTCGTAGAGCATCTCTCCGATGGTTTGTCGGTAGCAGATTTTTTACGTAACTGTCAGGAGAAGTTAAATCCTGGGGGTATGGTGGTGCTGGCATGTCCAAACGTTTTGGCTCAACGCTTTGATTTTTGGAATATGGATTATACTCATCGTTATCCCACTACAGCAAGAAATATGCACATGGCCCTCCAAGATGGTGGATTTGAGTGGACCGAAATATACTGGGTAAATGGACTACTTACTTTTCCTGGTTTCTCGTCACGACTTTCCTTCTTTGCTCTCAAAGGATTACTCTTCTTTTATTCTTACAAAATAATGAACTTCCTGTTTGGTTGGATTTTTGGAAAAAAAATATATGAGCTCGATAATCCTTTTTATCAGCTCTATTGTCTTCTCAAACAAGAAAACCTGATATGTCTTGGTAGAAAATGATCCTATGAACGAAATTTCTGTTGTTATTCCTTGTCTTAATGAAGTAAAGACCTTACCCCTAGTCATTGATATGGCAAAAAAAGGCTTTGCTCAGGCATCAGCGTCGGGAGAGATAATTATTGCTGATAATGGATCTGATGATGGCTCTCAGGGAGTGGCAGAATCTTTGGGGGCACGAGTGGTTCATGTGAAGGAAAAAGGATATGGGAGTGCTCTCGCTGGAGGTATTCTTGCGGCACAAGGAAGGAAGGTTATTTTTGCGGATGCGGACGGTTCGTATGACTTTGGTCAAATTCCCGTTTTCATAGAGGCCTTTAAAAATGAGCCGGATCTTATAATAGGAAACCGATTTGGAAAAAAAATGGAAAAAGGCGCTATGCCGATGCTCCATCGCTATCTCGGTACTCCTGTACTCACAACTCTTATTAATTTCTTTTTTAAAACGAAGATTTCCGATTGTAATTGCGGAATGCGAGGAATAAAAAAAGAAGCTTTTGAAAAAATGCAGATCCTTTCTACTGGCATGGAATTTGCTTCAGAGATGGTGATCAAGGCTGGGGTACTGGGTATGAAGGTTACGGAGGTCCCCATTTATTTCATGAAAGACAAAAGAGATAGGCGTCCTCATTTACGTACATGGAGGGATGGCTGGCGTCATCTGAGACTGATTCTTATTTATGCTCCTGACTACCTTTTCACTTATCCTGGGGGCATACTCTTTATTTTGGGAAGTAGCTTGCTTTTTATGCAGGCATTTGGCCCAGTCATTATCGGACCGATTTATATGGATCTACACTTTATGATCCTAGGGCTTATGCTCGGCATATTGGGGCTTTCTATTTTCCTCATGGGCGCGACTATCAAGCAATTTTCCTATCAGCACGACTATTATTTGCATGATTTTTCAGTGACCTTTTTTGAGCGTAGCTCTTTTGAGAAAAAATTAATTATTGGTGCAGTTTTCTTTGTTATAGGAGTAGGGTTGGCTTTAGGAATATTTATTCATTGGATCAGTGGTTATTTTGCCAATCCAAATATGCTTCGAGGATCGCTTTTCAGTCTCTATTTTATGTCTACTGGTTTACTTATCTCACTCTTTTCTTTTCTCGAGCTCGTTATGAGAACACATAAAAATGGAATTAGAAATTAATAGAGAGTTTATTTAGGTGTTGCAAAATTAAAAACCCCGGGCAGCGTTGCTGTCAGGGGTTTTGATTTAGCGGTTGTTACCGCTTGGGTCACTTGGTATTCATGGAGTCACGATTCCAGAGGATGTTATTGACTCCGTCGCCGTATGGATCAACTCGATCCCAGCGTACTTCAGCAGGATTCCATTTGTAGGTCTCGAAGTGGAGATGATTACCGGTGGTCCCAACTTTTCCGACATCTGCGACATACTCTCTGTCCATGACTAGAGCATAGCCA
>CAYYET010000028.1:0-9383 GCA_964471075.1 uncultured Bdellovibrionales bacterium | reverse complement strand
CCATAGGCATGCTGTTTAAAATATTGAGAAACTCTCTTCTAGAGGTATTGTATCATAGCAAATCTTGCCTCGGGAGGGAAGGGCGCACCTTACTGGCTGTTACCTCCTCCTGAAAGCATAGCAAACTCCGCCAAAAGTTCTTTTTCAAGAGTCTTATCCCTGTTCTCTCGCGCTTTGATGAGTTCTTGTTCCAAAAAGTGCAGCCTTTCTCGTTTCATGACCTCCGTATGAAGTTCAGACAAGTAGCGCTCGGCCAGTGTGTGGAGAATTTCCTTCTTTTCTTCTGGTGAGTGATCAAGTAATTCTGGCGATTCCAAAATACGAAAGGCTACTCGTGCTGCTTCACTTTTGAGCTTTGGATCTTCAATGAGCGATACCGGGTCATGCCCTCCAGCACTCTGCACGAGAAAGAAAAAAAGTGGATGGCCATCAAAAAAAGATTGTAGTCCTTTTTCTTTTATTTCAGAAAGAAGGTTTTTGATAAGCGTATTTTCTGCATACATAAGCGCCACTACTTCTTCTCGTAAGAGTTCCGAGCGCTTCCCAAAAAGATGTTTATCACGGAAAGGGTCTTCTGGAGTATTCAGCGGTGCCGGTCCGTCACGGCGTGTTTTTTGAAGAAAAAGTTGATTAACCGCCCCTACTACTACCCGCTCATCAACGCTCAGAGCCCTTGCCAAAGACTTAATCGCTTCGGCTCGTTCAATAGGATTTTTTACCGCCTGAAGAAGCTCAGCTTGTTCTTCTACTACCTGGCGCTTCCCGGTGGCTGTATCTTTGTCATGTTCTTTAATACTCTTTTCCAGAAAATACTGAAGCACCGGTATGGCTTGAGCTACTACTTCGCGCAGTTGCTCTGGATCATCTTTGCCCATATCGGCGGCATCTTTCCCAAAAGGTAAGGCCACTACGGATACTTGAAGTTCTTTTTCAAGAGCCAAGAGAGCGCTTTTGCGAGCCGCTTTTTGTCCGGCACCGTCCATATCAAAAAAGAGTCGTACTTCATTGCCGTAGCGCTTCATGAGTCCTAGCTGTTCCTCGGTCAGAGCCGTTCCTGATACCGCTACGGTATGCTGAATACCTGCCTGATGAAGCGCAATGACATCCATGTTTCCTTCTACTACCACCGTCAAACCCGCCTGCTTCATAGCTTGTTTGCCGTGAAATAATCCGTAGAGGGCTCGACTCTTGTGATAAAGAGTAGTTTCCGGGGTATTAATATATTTTGCCTGACTCTCATCACCTCCTGGTGCTACCCGCGCTGAATATCCAATGACATGACCAAAAATATCAAAGATGGGAAACATGATACGGTCTCGAAAACGGTCGTACTGTCCATGCATGGTTCGAGCAGATCCTTCATCAGCAGACTTGCGAATAACGAGCCCTGCTTGCTCCAATTCAGAAACGGTATAACCTTTGCTTGTCAGGAAATCTATGAGGTGACGCCAGCCTTCAGGAGCATAGCCTAAACGAAAAGTTTTAATACTCTCATCAGATAGGCCGCGCTTTTGTAGGTAGGAAAGAATTTTTTGTTTCCCCGACCCATCCCAAAGCTGCTTCTCGTAAAATTTGGTGGCTAGTTCCAAAAGTGCCAAGAGGCGCTCTTTATTATCTTTTTGTTCTGGAGTGGCTCCTTGATACTTGAGTAGCTCTACCCCTGTTTTTTCCGCCAAAAGAGTCAGTGCTTCACGAAAGCTCAAGCCCTCTATTTCCATAACAAACGCAAAGGCATCTCCGCCTTTACCACAGCCAAAACAGTGCCACATATTTTTCTCTTCATTCACCATGAACGAAGGGGTGCGTTCCTGATGGAACGGGCAGCAAGCCTTATAGTGAATACCGGCCTTTTCCAAACGTACGTAGGAACCAATAAGTTCCACAATATTGAGCCGAGCTTTAATTTCTTCGATAGTTGAGTCAGACATACTTGAAGAGTAGCGCTAAAAGCCTTAGGGAAGCAAATCCCCGGGTTTTCCGGGGATTATGACCTTCTTTTTTGTTTTTGTTTCCTACTCTTGACCTACAATGACTACTAGATCAGCGTCAGAAGGAGCTATTTCTCCTTCTGGAAGCTCTGCGACTTTTCCAGAAAGGGTTTCCGCTATTTTTCCAGCCATGTCAGCATTCTTGCCAGTCACATCTATCACGAGAGTTTCCTTATAATCATTCTTTTTGGCTACATCTTTAGATACTACCGCTACATTAGAATAAGCAGCGGAGAGTTCATTTTCTTTGGCATTCGTTATTCCTACTGTAGTCGATCCGTTCAATAAAGCTACTCGAGTAATAACTGGTACTGATTCGGTCGTTTGAGTTGTTTTTGCTACTGACTCAGGAGTAGACTGAGGAGCAGTCGTTGTCTCTGTCTTTGTGGTTGGTTGAGTGACATTGACCGTAGTGACATCCACAATCTTCTTGGTACTTGGGCGATAGAGGATAGCTCGACCGCTCTGACTATAAATAAGAACTTTGTCACCATTCTCTGCATTCTGGAAAAAAGCCTGCTCAGCGAGTTTTTCCTTGTCCGTTACCGTGGCAAGCGTTGGGGTTTCTCCTTCAGGCAACAACATTACTTTACCAATTTCCTGAGTGAGATCAGCAATTTCTTCAGCGCTGGCTACAGCAGCAGAATGTCGGTACTGATAATAAAAATAGCCCGCTACAGAGAGTGCTGCTCCGAGTAAAACAGCCAGCATAAACACTACTGGACGCAATGAACGAGCTGGAGCTGCTGGTGCTACCGAGCTATTTATTTCTGGTTCCGTCGCTGGAATTTTTGAGCGCATCGCTCGAGAAGTTCGTGGAGGCATAATACTTAACTATAGTATACACGAAAAAGAAAAACTTTTGCTAGTACTGTTCATTTATCTTATTGTATATGAACTGAGAAATATCTTTAATAGATGTCTTGAGAGTCGTAATATCTCGACCTCGAGTCATAATACAGGCCAGGTAGGGATGTTGAGGGAAATAAACAATACCACAGTCATGAAGTTGTCGCTCTGTTTCTCCTGTACCCGCCTCTCCAAACTTATGAGCAACTGAAACTTCTTCTGGGACACCGGCTGGCAGACCGTCATGATAATCAGTAGTAGCAAGAAGCGCGAGAGCTCTTTCAGAGTATTGTCGAGAAAGATAGGAGCTATTAAAAAGGACTCGAAAAAAACCTGAGTATTCCTTTACCGTAAGTTTAGCATTTGTATCGTTCAGAACAGTGGTATTAACCCCTACCATGGCAAACAAGTCCTGAACTTCTTCAGAGGGTATACGAGAGGAAAGTAGATAAAGTGCCTGATTATCAGAATACACAATCATATGGCGAATCAACTCTTCTACAGAATAGGAATTTCCTACTTGAATTGATTCGCGAGGAACAATAGTGGATGTGATGCTAAAATCTCGGGCTGCTTCAAAAGGAATTTTTGTTTCCAACACGTGTGGATCTTTTTCGGCTAAATGATAGTACACCATCATTATAGGAACTTTGAGAAGTGAGGCAGGAAAAAATTCTTTTTCCTGATTAATACCAAAAGCAGGTCCGTTGTTTAGATCACGGAAATAGACTGCCAGATCAGTAAGGTTAGTATCTTTTTGTAAGTCTTCGACAAACTTTTCTAAATCATCATGAAAATTTTCTTTGCGTGCATCAAGAACACCATCAGCCACTTCACACTCGAGAAGCGGATTAATATACGTATACCCGCTCCCTCCTTGTCGCACTTGCCTGGAGGCAGTTTCCTCTGAGAAAAAAGAGTTCTTCAAAGAAAAGACGAAGATGCCACAAGCAAACCCCCCAAGAAAAATAGAGACAAAAAATAATACCATCTTTTTTATTCATCCTCACTATTCTAACACATATCTCCTATAAAAAAACAAACCCTTACAAGGATTTGTTCGCCCCTTTCTGTTTTAAGGAGTAACACTATTTTCTTGGATCACTCCAGGTGTTTCCTGAGGAGTTGATGGGTCACTAAGAGTTTCTTTTGATACTGGTGGAGTTTCCACCGGAGTGGTTTCCGGAAGAACTGCTCCTGTTGAAGGAGTAACTGCATCTTCTGGCGCCACTACTGGAGCGATTTCTTCTGTTTCTGACTCAGAATGAAAAGACTTCGCTTTGTCTACCGACAGAGCTACCCAGGAGAACTGGAGATCATGTTCAGCCTTTTCCGAAAGGACAATCGTAAATCCGCGAGGCGATTTTTCCGTCACCAGATAGCGAACGTTATCCTTAAAGATCCCTCCAATATATTCTTTTTCTACTGCCTCGATATCTTTTTTTAGATCATCATCCGCTTTATCAAGAAGCGGCGATACTTCGTGAGTAAGCGACACCGTTACAATTGGCTGCTTTTCATATGGTACGTCAAAAGTAATATGTACTGTTTGAGCACCTTTTTCAATCACGGCAGAACCAGCGGTATCACTCGCAAAGGTTGGCGTCTTCTCAAAGGCAACTACCCCCTTAAAGATCGTTGCATCGAGGAAATTAGTGAGTTTGGCAAATACCGTTTCACCATCAAATTCTGCGGCACCTCCTACCTGAAGAGCTCCTGTCACCGACAGTTTTCCCAAGAAACTACCGTCAAGTTTTGCAGTAAAGGTATCGACTGAGAGATTCTGCATGACAAGCGCCAATTGTTCTTTGACCGCTTCAGTAGTTTCTGTCGATTGAGTTACTGTCGCATCGAGACCGGCATATTTATCTTGAAGACTCTTTACTGAATCAGTAAATATCTCTAGTCCTTCGATAGAATCGGCATGAATGGTCTTGGCAAAAATCTGATCAGCGTAGAGATTTGGGGTAATAATTTCATGAGAGGCTGCTACTCGCCCCGTAAAGACTTCTGAGAGCGGCTGGTCAGTCTCCATTTGTTTTTTGTCCAGATCCTTCAAGAAATCAAGAATTTTTTCTTGTTTCGTTGGCATACTCGTTGCCAAACGAATACTGGCCGTATCAGAACCGAGTCCCTGTTCAAGACTATCCAGATCTTTGGTATCAGAGAGACCATCAGCACCAGCCTGCTCATCTCGCTCTGCCATGGCTAACTCTACTGACTGTCCAGAGTAATCAGTCAGATTTACGAAGACCAACACCGTAGTGCATAGTTTCGCATTTGTCTCTTTTGGATCTTCCCCATCACAGACCACCCAATCACTCGCATCTGAGAGAGCGGTGCCAAGGACACGTCCAGCCTGAGTCGCCCGCATCGCATAACCAGAACGGGAGCTTGAGGTAAGCCGATCACCAGCATAGATCGGCCCGTTTTCATTCGTTACCTTTACCGGTACTCGTCCTACCAGAGCAACGGGATAACCATTGGTTCCTGGATCGCCCAACATGATACCTGGCTCAGTAGAAACCACCCCTAACATATCTTTTTGGTAAGCCCCAGTTGTTGTATTGACATAAGTAGGTTGTTTACTATCCAAAGCTACAACCAAGCCAGCCTCAAGCGAAGTATCAGAATAGTACTTTTCTGCTAAGTCAGCTCCTCCGGTAAATCCTACTTCCAGACCGTTACTTCCTACTGCGCTGATACCATCTTGAATAATTTCCCCTCTGATCTTAAAGATTTGGTACGCTAGATAATCGAGCCCTTGTCCTAACCGGACATCCCCTGTTTCGGTAAGGAAGTGCGCTTCAGAAGCTATAGCCAATGTCCGACCGTTGAGCGAAATATCAATGGCTCGTATATTGTCATAGTTGGTGGCATTCCAATCTGTTCCACTATCATCCGTTTGGCTCGCCTGATTATGGAAAACATCTGCAATAATACTCGGTCCAGATTGATGGTTATAACACGTTACCCCTCCCGTGTCTGATCCACCATTAGTACCTACGCACATCTGTCGTGCTTCCCCTAAGGGAGCTTCGGCAGAAATTGCTACTGCATAGACCGAATCAGAGGTTCCATAAAGGGCTTCCGGGTCAACTTGAAAATCAGCACTCGTATCAAGTGTACAGGCACCTGGTACAGCTGGAGAAAAGGTGAGGGTCGTAGCGGTATTCGAGATCACGCGTCGGGTAACCCCCACACAGTCACTGTCCGAGCTGCCCGTAATTTCCATAATCAGCCCCGCAAATTCATTGATGTTCCATGACTCTCCTGTATCCGTTAAAGAAGTAGTGGTTGCAGAAGTAGCATCCGTTACCGTAATAGTTTTTTTACTGGCTCGTGGGCGCTCAGCATTATAAAGACGACGAACTTGAGTAGGAGAAAGGGTGCCCTGGGTCGTTGTACCAACTACAAACTGCACATCATCAATCGCGCCGTCCCAAACATTAACTACGTTAGCGGCAGCGCAGTTGGCTCCGGTAGAAATACTGCATGAAGCTCCAATAGTGACAATTTGGCTCCCATCAAACGTCGTGGTACCGCCTGTCGCCGTGGAAAGGTTCATTCCAGTGGCATCAATCCACGAGTCCAAGTCGTTGGCGTTCGTTCTGGAGAGAACCAGGTGATGCCACTGGTTATCATTATAGGTAAGCGTGGAAGTCGCAGTAATGTTATACGAAGCCGCACCCACATCCGGTCTTGTCCAAGTAGCATCAGTATCATTGGCTACTACAATCGTACCGGTTGTGGTCATATAAGCAATGACACAACCGGTGGCAGCAGCAGGAGCGGCGGTAACACATTTTTCAAAGATAGTATCGGATCCTGATGCTGGAGCGGTCGTAGAGTGTTTAAACCACAAAGAAAGTGTCCACCCAACAGTCGACATGTTAAACGCCGTATCCACATCACAGGTATTATTTTGATCGGCATCAGAACAGAGATAGTCGTTGGTATTATCAAACTGAATGGCTTTCCCTTGGACACCATCAACCCCCAATGTTGGCGAACCCACAATCGCCATATCAGTATTGGCAATAGAAAGATCCTGCGCCTGAGTACCAGAGGTATCGTCCATCGGCAAGACCATATCATTGATACCAGCAAGAATCATGAGCGGAGTTTGTCGCGTTTGATTAAAGTACTTCACCCAACCAAAGGCCTGGGTCGTATGATCATGAAGTTCAGCAAGTCCCAAACTGTGGCCCACATAAATAATATCTTCACTTTCCAAAGCCACTGACCCACGTTCCACTACTTCCAGTGCATCTGGCGCGCCAGCAATAATATTAAAAGTAGCGGAAGCTATCGCCGGTCCAGTTGCCACGGTTTCATCCCACTTACGGGTATAGGTACCGTTCACTTCACTTGCTTTATCGGAGTCAATATCATCCCAACGCTCCAGTTGGTCTTGAGTGGTATTCAGAGCATATAAGCGACCTCTACGGGTAATATGAACGGCGGTATAGTCATCAGCAGTTACGTCAGAATACTGAAGCAGAGTCCTATCGGAAAGGTTAATAATGGTTACTCCAGAGTCAGTAGCTAGTCCCACATACGTTTTTCCATAACCAGCAGTCAAGTTGGTGGCAGCACCGTTTGTCTGTGTGACCATACTTTGGGAAACAGTGGTGACATAGACATCGTTAATTTTCTCCCATTCCGAAGCAGTACCTACTTGAGAAATATCAAGCTTGGCATCAGTGTCAACATTGTAACTCAGCGCCGTATTGCGACTTCCAATACCAACCGTAGCTCCAGAACGGCCACTACCGTTATAGTTCCACATACGATCCCCTACGAAATCGATAGCATATAAGCCGCCAGGAGAAGAACCATTGGTACCCACATAGATGACTCCATTCAGTGCCATCACACTAGAAGGATCATTGTTCGTGTCCACTCCCAAAGCATAGCCAGAAGCATTCTGGCTAAATTTCATCCACATGGCATTGGTAGCGGCATCAAAGATGTAGAGGGCATCAGTGGTTACCACTAAAATTGCTTTCCGAGGAAACGCTTCCGCATAACATCGGTCGTCAGAGGCGATATTACAAGGATCATTTGGCCCATCATCCAGTGTCTCAGTAAACCAAGAAAGGTTGTCTGTGGTCGCCCAATCAATCCAGCGCCCCCCATCACTGTCAGCCGTCGTATCATAGACAAAAATATCCTTGATATTGGCCAAGGCTGTATAGTCATCGTAACCTTTAGTGACTACTTCACCGTAGGTGACGGAATTGCCGCGGTTGGTTTCTGAACCCACCTGCAAGAGACGTTCAGAACTAGCCGTATTACTGATAGCTGTCGTACCGATACCCACTCGGCCATCTTTATCAACAATAAACGGGGTCGTGTCACCAGATTCATCATCAATACGTAAGCCATTTCCGGTACCGCGATTATCAATATAGATACCATCGATGGCTGATCCGGTATTGAGCTGTTCCGTTTTGAAAACAAAGGTGCTGTCAGTACCAGAAGATGCTGGATTACTAAAAATAATACTGTCATCAGCACTGGTCAAAGAAATCGTCGCATTTGAGCCATCAGCATCAGCTCCATACGTTCCCTGTAAATCACTACCACTCCCTCCAGAAATCGTACACTCTGTTTGGGAGTTATTATCAGCACAAGAGACCCCTGATCCCAAAAAAGCAAGCGTGGTGCGAGCCGTAAGGGAAGTTGTTTCATCTTTGACCAAGTTATAACCACTTCCTCCACCGATCGTGACCCACGAAGATCCATTGTAGGTGATCAGTTGATTTCCAGCCGCATCCCAAGCCAAGTACCCTTCTCCAGAAGTAGGATTCGATGGTGAGGCAGAAGCCGCATTGGGCAGGCGCAGACCCTGATTGGCAGTGGTGTTATGAGTAATAAGACCAAGATCAATATATGACAGAGCGGCCGCTGCTAGTGACTGACTACCAGAGAGACTAATGCCCCCGTTGGCTGTTAATACCCCTGCCAAAGTCAACGCACCAGTTGAGGCCACGAAGTCGGTACCAGAATTTCCGATGTTGGTAATGATATTAGTATTAGCATCTTCAGTACCGTTTAAAGTAAATGCGCCCAAAGTATCGGTAGAATTATCAAAAGTAATACCCCCATTAGCAGCAATAGCGCCTGAGACAGTAATAGCAGTAGCCCCAGTAATAGCACCAGCCGCAGAAATATCGAGGGTCGGGGTATTTAAGAAATTAGTGAAGTTAGCACCACCAGAGTTCGTAATGAGAATAGCGTCAGTCACAACCGTAGTACCCACTATAGTAGTATCCCCATTATCAAGACGAAGCAGGGCAGCAACGGCCGTATCATCAAGATCGCCTGTTACTTGGTTTTTTACTTGAAGAACATACTCCGTGTTACTCGTTGCTGAAGCACTCGGATTCTGAGTAAAACCGACTGAGAGACCCACAATACCATTACTATTACTGGTCGTGGTCTGGTTGTTGGTAAAATTGAATTGCGCTCCAGAAAGAGCCGTGTTGGTTGTAGCAGTGTTGGTAGCAGAAACACTCAATGCTGATCCAGTCGTCAGAG
>CAYYET010000027.1:0-9581 GCA_964471075.1 uncultured Bdellovibrionales bacterium | reverse complement strand
CATCTGGTTGCGGTCCAGAGGGTCGTAGGTTCGATTCCTGCCGAGCGCACACGTATATAAAAAAGATCCTTTTCAAAGGATCTTTTTTATTGACAGAAACTATCAACAATGATTCAATTTCAGCAATCGGGCACTAATGACTCGAGAGTTCTTCCACCCCATAGGAGGCTTCATGAAATCTGTCGATGTTCTCCTGCCTATAGGCACACCTCTCATCTGCTACTACGAAGCCATCGAGCAAGCCAGTGCTGAGATGCTTGCTGCCGCTCGCGAGGGTAACTGGAACGAGGTCGCCAAGCTCGAAGGCGTATGCGCTGTGTTGATTGCGCAGTTGAAGGAAGCGGCAACAAAGCAAAGCTTGCCGCCAGAAGAACAGAGTCCAAAGGCTCGCCTCATGCAACGCATCCTGCTCAACGATGCCGAGATCCGTGACCTGGCCGAGCCTTGGCTCGCTGACCAACCCACAATCTTGCATTAGCATCCACCCCTGATCGAAACCCAAAGGAGGTATCAAATGACACATGATGCAAGAGAACCCAGAGCCAGCGGTGCTGTACTGCCGCGTGAAGTTGAAGGTCAACCCTCAACTCTCTACATCGGAAGCGACGGTCTGCGTCTTCGGGCGAACATGTTTCCGAGCGAAGCCTTCGTCGGCAATGACCAGTCTGGTATCGAGATGAAGATCACGGTAGCACCTGATGGCGGGCTCCTCTTCACTACTGATGCCGAGGTCGAGCTTATCCAGAGTGACGGTACGTCGATGTGGCGCGTCAAACGCCCAGCTGACTAAATCCAAACCCGCAACGTCGCAAGACTTCTTGTGGGCTTTTTTTATTGCCTAAAAATCTTTCTTTCATGTAGTATAAGAAAGCTTTGTCCTCGTCGTATAATGGATAAGACACATCCCTCCGAAGGATGAAATGCAGGTTCGATTCCTGCCGAGGACACATATATTATTTCAATTGACAAAACGCCTGTTTTGTCCTACTCTAAGAGAGTTACCTTAACAACAAAGAGATCAGGAATACGCGATAACAGCAATCATTCTGGAGAAAGAGGAAACACATGGACCTCCCATGCGTAACAGAGGCGACCGCCTTCGAACGTTTCAACGTGGAGCTGTGCCACGTTCGATTCGCCGAACCTGTGTCGTCTGAACAACAGACCGAGCTGCACACCATCGTCTTGAGTCACAACAAGGGAAGCCTGACCCAACCGGCTTTCTGCCTGGACTTCAAGCAGGGTGGCCTGATCCTGACGATCCGACAAAGGCCGAGTGAGCACCGTCCGTCACCGACCAAAAAGGACTTCATTGAGTTTCTGGCTCGCCTGAAACTCGAGTTGCCCCTGCCTCCTTCCGAGGGGGCTGGTGCAGCTTTCCAACCGTACCTTCATCAAGCGGGCCGAAAAGCCCAGCGCGCTGCCGCCTAGCAGCTCTTCCGCGTTTTCCCGACCTCGCCGGCCATCAGATCAATGGCCCTTTCAGACCTGCCGCACTCAACGTGCCGTGCGGGTCTGCTTTTTTTCTGGATGATATAATGACAGCATGACTTTCGATACTCCACTTTCTTCCATTTCTTCTATTAAGAAGCCAACATTAAGCAAGCTCGCTCGCATGAATATTACTACCGTGCGAGATATGTTGTATCATTTTCCTTTTCGCTACGAAGATTATTCCGTCACACGAGAAATAGCCAGCCTCACACCTGAGGAAAAGTGTACTCTCGAAGGCGCCGTTACCACTCTCGAGGCTGGGAGGACTTGGCGAAAAAAAATGTTTCTCACCGAAGTAACTCTTTCTGATCACAGTGGTCAGATCCGGTTACTCTGGTTCAATCAGCGCTTTGTCGCTCAAATGCTCAAAACTGGCATGACGATTCGTGTCAGTGGCAAAGTGACTCGCGATAGCAAAGGACTATTGATGCAAAATCCTGCTTTCGAGCGTTCTGGCCGAGATGCGACTCACACTGGCCGTCTTGTGCCCGTCTATCCAGAAACTGCAGGACTAACTTCCAAATTTTTTCGCTGGCAACTTTCGCTTCTTTTTCCAAAACTTAAGAGCTTTCCTGATCCTGTTCCAGAAGATATTTTGAAACGCCTTCACCTGCCTTCACTCAAACAAGCTCTCTTTTATATCCACTTCCCGGCCGATGAAAAACACGAACTCCTGGCTCACAAACGTTTTGCTTTTGATGAAATGTTTTTTGTTCAGCTGAAGGCTTTGGAAATGAAGCGCCTGTTTGAGTCAGCCAAAGCAGAAGAGCTTCCCTCATCAGAAGCTATGACCAAAAAGTTTCTCACTCCACTTCCTTTCACCCTGACTAATGCTCAGAAGAAAGCTTCCGAAGACATTCTTCAAGATTTGAGCGAGGGACGACCAATGAATCGACTGTTGAATGGTGACGTCGGATCAGGCAAAACGATTGTAGCTGCACTCGCTTCTTTTGTAACGGGAGAGAATGGTTTTCAAACAACTATCCTCGCTCCCACAGAAGTTTTGGCGCGCCAACACTTTGAAAGTCTTTCAAAAATTTTTGCACCCTTTGGATATAACCTCGCTCTTTTCACCGGTAGTTATCGAATTCTGGATAACGAAACAGTGAGTCGTCCAACGCTCCTCAAAGCCATCAAGGCTGGTATTCCCAAAGTTATTGTTGGTACGCACGCTTTACTGCAAGATGACATCGTATTCGAAAAACTTGCTCTCATTGTTGTAGATGAACAACACCGTTTTGGCGTCTCCCAACGTGCCAAACTCCAAGAACTGGCTCTTCGCAGTCAAGATGGATCCAAAGAGACAGTACCTCACTTTCTTTCAATGACCGCTACCCCTATCCCTCGAACACTTACGCTCGCCTTTTTTGGCAACCTTGATCTCTCGCTCCTTGATGAACTACCTAAAAACCGCAAACCCATTATTACCAACATTGCTCGAAATACCGCTGATCGTAAACAGGTATATGATTTTATTAATCGTGAAGTACAAAAAGGTCGCCAAGCCTTTGTTATTTTCCCACTTGTTGAAGAATCGCTCGCTCTCAAAGAAGTCAAAGCGGCGGTGGCTGAACACGAGAAGCTAGCCGAACAAGTATTTCCTCATCTTTCCATCGGACTGCTTCATGGCAAGATGAAGGCCAAAGAAAAAGAAGCAGTCATGCTCGATTTCCGCGAAAAGAAATACGATATTCTGGTCGCCACAGCCGTAGTTGAAGTCGGCATCGATATTTCTAATGCTAGCATCATTGTCATCGAAGAAGCTGAACGCTTTGGACTAGCACAACTTCATCAATTCCGTGGTCGGGTTGGGCGTGGTGAGCACCAGTCATATTGTTTTCTCTTTCCTGGTAACAACTCTTCTGACATCAATGAACGCTTGAAGGTCATAGAAAAAAGTACCAGCGGTTTTGATATTGCTGAAGCTGATCTGACTCTGCGAGGACCAGGCGCTTTCTTGGGAACACGCCAATCTGGACTTCCAGATATTGCTATGGAAAATCTGACCAATATAAAACTGGTGACTATTGCTCGTGATGAAGCTAAGCATCTCCTCGCTCTTGATCCTTCGCTAGAGAAACACCCTCTCTTACAGGAAGCCCTCAAAAAATTTGAAGAGCGAATTCACTTTGAATAGCTAACGTGAAAGTAGAAAGCGCCATGGATACAGCGCGCAGTGTTTGGCATAGTCGATACCTATGCGCGGTGTGGTTGCTACGATTTCTCCAGAATAGCGCTCTCCTTTTTCTATCCACAGTTTCTCCCCTTTCGTTACATCCCAGGTATGAAACTTTTGATCAATCAAGAGTTCACGAGTGAGTTTTCCTGGACCATTCGTTTTATTTTTTGGAACGTCATTAACCGTAACCGCCCGAATCAATACCGCCGCTGGAAATTCTTTTTGCTCTGTTACGATATTCAGAAGATAGTACATGCCATAAATCAGATAGACATAAGCATGACCAGCTTCGCCATACATGACTTCAGTTCGTTTGGTACGTCCCTTGCTTGCGTGACAAGCCAAGTCATCTTCTCCGATATAGGCTTCCGTTTCAACAATCCGTGCCCGTACTATTTTTCTTCCTGCTTTTCGCACAAGAAAACACCCTAACAGTTTTTCAGCAACGGTCAGGGTGTCTTGGTGATAAAAACGTCGAGAAAGAATTTTGGTCATACCGCTAATTCTTGCGCATTTTTTCTGTGACCCAGAATTCACCGAAATATTTTCCAAGAAGAATGCGAGTCTGAGAATCAATAGCTGGAAGCGCAGAGAGAAAACCTACTAATGGAATCAATACCCACTGAAAGAGCATCAGGAAGTGTCGGCTCCAATGATACCGTTTGGGTCTGGGTGGCAGTGACAAAAGTGACATAGGGATTGAGATCAAGAGTCCTGCCATACCAAGCGTCATCAGGGTCTTGGTAATAAATGGGAGATTATGAGCCAATACACTCTCTCGAAAAGCGGCCCCCCCTAAAACAAGCGGCAGCCATCCCAAGAAGGTCAACACAAAAGAAGTCGTAGCCCACGAATAGTGCCCTTCCAACATCTCAAAAGTAATACGCAATTTGGTACGAATCGGAATAATTTTGTCTGGCCAAATAGCGCGCATCGTCACCGGAAAGTTTTCAATACCATATGCCCAACGCCGCTTTTGTTTGTACTGGTTCTTGAGGGTCTTCCAGTAAGTCGGGGCCAGTACCGCATCCAATGAAATCGGCAAATGAATCGGCTGGACTTGATAATCTCCATGGAAAAAAGCGAGGCACTTCCAGTAGATAATACTGTCTTCACTAATCATGTTCACTGGCCAAAATCCTACTTTGACCAAGGTATCAAATGGCTCGGAATGCGAAGAAAACGTCACCATTTCCTTGCGGGTACTCTGATACAAGTGCCAAAACGATGATCCTGTGACGACCAAGCGTACAAAAGCATTGGTATCCCAAATATTGTTGTGATACATAGGCAGTGGCTGGTAGGCGCGCTGCAAACGTTTCGGATTGATAATATATTCATACGTAAGTGCCGCAAAATATTCCGGATGGGTCACGCTGTCACAATCGAAGTTTGAAAAAATGACTCGCTTGTAATCGATACCTCGTTCATCGAGGTACTTCTGGAGTTCGCGAGCTGCAAAACGAGCGTTCGAGGCTTTACACTTCATCTCTCCGGTTTCCACAATGTGCGTCGTTACCAAGAAATCTCGGAATACACCGTCGAACTTCTTCTTCAGGTATTCTACTTTTGGTAAACGAGTCTCTGGATCTTCCCGTTCCTCAGTAGCCAAAAGAATAACCATCTGCTCCTTGGGAAAGTTATTTTCTACCAATGACTGGATGGCTGGTTCAATCACATCGGCAGGTTCACCCGCTGTCGGTAAGAGCACTACATGAAGCACCTCCCGCCAATCCATGATTTGTTCTTGAATCGGAATGAGCGCTCGAGTTTCACGACGAATCCTCTTTAATCGAGCAATCTCTACGTTGACGGTGTGACGCTCGCGAAGATGAGTCCAAGGAATCTCTCGTAATCCGTCATAAAGTTTTTGGATACGATCTTTCAACTGTTCACTATACTGTTCTGGATGAGCGATATTCTGACAACGCTCCCACCAATTGATACGCTTCCCTTCGGCTACATCGTGATTGCCTGCCACCGAAAAAAGAGAAATATAAAACGCTTTGTGGATCCAATAGATATCAAACACAATCACCGTCACAGCAGCCCAGACCGGCAAGAAAAAAGAGAGAGCCAGCATACCCAGAAGCGTCCCCCAGGTCAAAAGACCGGGAATCATCTCAATAGCCCGCTGAACACGGCGTTTTTTGGGATCCATTGTTTTGGGATCAGGAAAGGAAAAATCACTCATAAGTACATCTTATACCATACCGATTTTAAGCCAAAAAGTCAATGTTCATTTTCTCTTTTAAGAGAAATTACAGTACAATATATTTGATACTACTCTTCTCTTTTTATCTATGTCTCATCTGAAATTTCCGAAGGACTTCTTATGGGGTGCCGCTACTTCATCACACCAAGTTGAGGGTAACACTTTAAATGATTGGTCCGAGTGGGAAAAGCAAAATGCTGAACGTCTAGCCCAAGAAGCGCGAAAGAAGTTCAGTCACCTGGAAAGCTGGGACCAGATCAAAGCTGAAGCAGAAAATCCCAAAAATTACATCTCTGGAGTCGCCTGCGATCATTACCACCGTTTTCGGGAAGATTTTGATATTGCCCAGTCCCTGCACCATAATGCTCATCGTTTTTCTATCGAATGGTCACGTATTGAACCAGCCGAAGGACAGTTCGACATGGACGCTCTGGCTCACTATCGGGAAGTT
Source organism: uncultured Bdellovibrionales bacterium (assembly GCA_964471075.1). Taxonomy (GTDB): domain Bacteria; phylum Patescibacteriota; class Minisyncoccia; order Moranbacterales; family UBA1568; genus UBA1568. The sequence goes on along the minus strand of CAYYET010000027.1, from coordinate 3,242 downwards.
TTGAGCGCTCTACGAGAAAGAGGCTTGGAACCCTTTGTCACTCTGTGGCACTGGACGCTCCCACTCTGGCTGACTGAAAAAGGAGGCGTTCATTCATACGACTTTCCAAAATACTTTAAACGCTACACCGAATTTGTCGTTACCGCGTTCAAAGATGACGTAAAATTTTGGATTACGCTCAATGAACCAACTTCAGTCATTGGCGCTGCCTACACCACCGGTCAGTGGCCTCCACAAAAAAAGAATCGTTTTCTCGCTTGGCGAGTGTACCAGATTCTGGCTCAAGCTCATCGCGAAACCTATCACGCTATTCATCGTATTTCTCCGACTGCTCAAGTAGGCTTTGGTAATCTGCTTCACTCTTTTGAAGCCTACCATCGCCACTCCCCTCTTGATCATCTCCTCATCCGCGTAGCTCGTTTTTTTACTAATCGTCTTATGCTGCTCTTGACCAGCAAGCATCATGACTTCCTCACTGTTCAATACTATTTCCATAACCGTTTTAAATTCCCAAGAAAGATTCACCCTATTGGTTTTGAACAAACAGACCTTGGTTGGGAAATTTATCCCAAAGGTATCTTTAACATTCTCGACCACTTAAAGCGCTACAAACTTCCGATCTATATTACCGAAAATGGTTTAGCTGATTTGACCGATGAAAAACGCACGGCTTTTATTCGGCAGCATCTCCGTTGGGTTCACAAAGCAATCGAGGAAGGAGCGGATGTACGCGGGTATTTCTATTGGTCACTCCTTGATAACTTCGAATGGGACAAGGGCTTTTGGCCCCGCTTTGGTTTAGTAGAAGTGAATTATGAAACCCAAAAACGTACTATTCGTCCCAGTGGTCATTTCTATGGGAAAATTTGCCAAGAAAACGCCTTGGGAGTAGAAATGGAAGAAGAGTCACTCATAAAGGAATAAACTCTATGGAAAAGATACCGGCTCCTGAAGAAGCAGGTACATCACAGCATGAGAAAGAACGATCAGGACAATTTTCGCCTCATCCTATGTGGGCTGATCATGAACGAGGAGAAGATGGCGGAGAGGTAGTAAATTCTAAGGTCAAAGAGACACGGACACAAGAAATAGCTCGTCTCTTGGGTCGTGAACATGCAGCAGACATAGATGTAGAAGGGTACGAAAGCGGTCGAGACCGCTAGCCTTGCCAAAACAGCTTTTTGTGCTATACTAGGCACGCAGAAGACTTCTGCTTTTTTTATTTCCACTGGCCAGTTATATGGCCCCATCGTCTATCGGCTAGGACATCAGGTTTTCATCCTGAAAAGAGGGGTTCGATTCCCCTTGGGGCTACTGTAAAACTAAAAGACTCCAGAAATTTCTGGGGTCTTTTAGTTTTGTATTATCCAAGGGGGAATCGAACGGGCAGGTGCGAGCCCTGCCGTGAAGGCATGGCGAGTGTCGATGGATATGAGTAAGCGAGTATTCAGCGCTGCCCCGGACAACGAAACTGCCAGCAGGCAGTGAGGCGAAATTCCCCTTGGGACATCAAGACAAGGAGGATTACCCTTTGGGTTACCAATCAATAGAAAATCCCTCTCTTTTCCGGGGATTTTTCTTTTCCCTGCTTTTGCTCTACCCTAGAGAAATGGAAAAGCGCACGAAATCAATTGGGGTCTTTGACTCAGGCTTTGGCGGGCTCACTATCCTTCGAGGCTTGGTCCGAGCGCTTCCAGAATATTCGTATATCTATCTTGGTGACACGGCTCGCACTCCGTATGGTTCACGCTCCCAAGATGTCATCTATGAATTTACGAAGCAGGCTGTTGACTTTCTCTTTGAGAAAAATTGCGACCTGATCATTCTCGCTTGTAATACCGCTTCAAGCGAAGCTTTGCGTCGCATTCAACAAGAATATTTGCCGAAAAACTATCCAGGAAAAAATGTACTCGGAGTAATTATTCCTGCCGCTGAAATTGCCGCCCACAAAACTCAAAACAAAAGAGTGGGTGTCATTGCTACCGAACAAACGGTGAACTCAAAGGCTTTCATCCGAGAATTACACAAACTTGATCCTACTATCCAAGTTTTTCAAAATGCCTGCCCTCTACTTGTCCCTCTTATTGAAACAGGTGAACACGAGAGTACCATAACCGATCTTACTCTTAAAAAATATCTTGCACCTCTCGAGAAGAAAAAAATTGATACCCTAATTCTCGGTTGCACTCATTATGGAATTCTTGAAAGAAAGATTAAAAAAATAGCAGGAAAGAATATTACTCTCATTTCTGAAACTGCTGTCATCGGCAAGAAGCTTCGTGACTATTTGAAGCGTCATCCCGCAAGAGAACAAGTTCTTCGCAAAAATCAGGGGCGAACTTTTTACACCACGGATCTGACTGAAAAATTCCAGCGTCTTGGGAGTCAGTTTTTTGGAAAAAAGATTCATCCCAAGAAAGCCGCCCTCGAAAATGCCTAGCCTTGCTCTTTTCGCTTGGAGCGGCTAGAGTAGAGTGAACATTATGAAAGTCCTCTCTATAGAAACATCTTGCGACGAAACAGCCTCCGCCATTGTGGAATGGGACGGCAAGCAGGCGATCGTACTCGCGAATACTGTTTCTTCTCAAGCCTCTCTTCATGCTAAATGGGGAGGGGTCGTACCTGATTTGGCTTCACGGGAGCATATCAAAAATATCGTACCGGTGGTAGAAGAAACACTAGAGCGTACTCAGATGACCCCAGCCGATATTGATCTCTTGGCCGTTACCGCCGGTCCAGGACTCATGCCAGCCTTGGTCATTGGCGTATCTGCCGCTAAAATTCTGTCACTTCTTTGGAACAAGCCACTTATTGGTATTCAACATCTCGAAGGTCATATTTACGCTAACCTTTTAAAGGATGGTGCAGAACTTCGTTTTCCTCTCTTGGCTCTGGTAGTTTCTGGTGGTCATACGGAACTCGTCCTTATGAAAGATCACTTTCAGTACGAAATCCTCGGCGAAACACAAGATGACGCTGCGGGTGAAGCCTTTGATAAAGTTGCCAAACTCTTGGGTCTCCCCTATCCTGGCGGGCCACAAGTAGCCAAACGAGCTGACGCCTTTCGTGCAAGCCACGCCCCTGCAGACATTCAGGACCTGACCGAAAAATTTCCTCGACCAATGCTTTCGGCTGATAATTTTGATTTTTCTTTCTCTGGACTCAAAACTTCTGTTCTCTACTCGCTCAAGAAAGAAGATCCCGAAAAACTTTCTGACGAAACTTTTGTCGCTTCTATGTGT
>CAYYET010000026.1:0-10219 GCA_964471075.1 uncultured Bdellovibrionales bacterium | reverse complement strand
CCTTTCAGGATTATTTTGAGGGAGCTCCCTATATTGAAAAGATGGCGTTTCATTTTTATCCTGACGATCGATCACTGCTTGATGCCTACAACCGTAAGGAGGTTTTGGGTATTAACTCAGTCATGCCATCAAGTTTAGCCGAGCTCGAAGAACGGAAGAGTACGCGAGTCTACGAAATCTCTATCCCACGTATTTTTGGAGTTTTCTTTAATATTACGAAGAATGCGGCTTTGGCTCATGATGAAATACGGAAAGCGCTTGCCTTGGCGACTGATCGCACGACGATTATTAATGATGTCCTTCTTGGAAAGGGTCAGCCAGCTGAAACAGCCCTCTTGCCTTTTATGGAGGGGTACGCCTCTGATGTCGCCTTTCCTCGTTTTGATGAAAATGGTGCTAATGCTGTCTTGGATGAAGCTGGTTGGAAGCGCGGAGAAGACGGCGTGCGATCCAAGGATGGGACCGTATTTGAGTTTGAACTCATGGTCCCTGACTGGCCAGAATTAGCTAAGACAGCGGAAATACTTCGTGACCAATGGGCAAAAATTGGAGCTCGCGTTACAGTTACTACCCTTAGTGCTGCTGACCTTCAACAGAACGCTGTTCGCCCTCGAGAATATCAGGCGCTCCTCTTCGGTGAAGCAGCGATGCTTTCGTCAGATCCTTATTCTTTTTGGCACTCGAGTCAGAAGCATGATCCCGGCTTAAATCTGGCGCTCTTTGATAATAAGGATGCTGATACGGCGTTACTCTCTCTTCGCGAAGAACTTGATCCAGAAAAGCGCTTAGAGCTCTATCGAACATTTCAGGAAATATTGGCCAAAGAAAATCCAAGCGTTTTTCTCTACAGTCCAACCTATCTCTATGTCGCCAGTAGTACCCTGAAAGGCATTGATGTGAAGAGTATTAATGCTCCTGCCTATCGCTTCAGTACTATCAAGGATTGGTATATAAAAACAAAACGGGTAAAAAAATAGCCTATGACGAACGTTCTTGATCGTTCCAATTTCCGCCAGATGATTTTGGAGAGTCCATCCCAATTTGCCGAAGGTTTTGCTTTGGCTCAAGATGTTCGTGTGCCAGGAGATTTCCGCTCGATCATGATTTCTGGCATGGGTGGGTCCGCTCTTCCTGGTAATTTATTTCGCATCTATTTAAACGATTTGTTTCGTACAGAAAAGCCCGAAGAACAGCCGCTCGCTATTTACCAAAACCGTTCCTACACTTTGCCTCCTGAGAGTTTTCATCAATGCCTCAATTTTATTTGTTCCTATTCGGGAAATACTGAAGAAACCGTTGCCTCCTTTGAAGAAGCCCTGAAGAATCATTTACCCTGCGTAGCTTTTTCTTCGGGTGGCAAGATTGAAGAAATGGCCAAGGAGAATGGTGTGCCTCATATCAAACTCCCGGTGCCGTATGAGAATTTCCAGCCTCGCGTAGGAACAGGCTACTTTTTTGGAGCCATGTTTCAGGTGTTAGTCAATCAGGGATTAGTTCCTGATACCACTCAAGAACTAGCTGAAGAAGCCAAGAAGATGGCGGAAAGTATGCCGATGCTTGAAGAACAGGGGAAAGCTTTGGCAAAAAAAATAGCCGGGAAAACGCCAGTCATTTATACGACCGCCAAGTATAAGTCAGTGGCTATGGTGTGGAAGATCAAATTCAATGAAAACGCCAAAACTCCAGCCTTTTGGAACTTTTTTCCGGAACTCAATCATAATGAAATGGTAGGTTGGACGCTGCCTCAAGGAAAATTTTGTATCCTGATGCTCCGTGATGCCGGAACTCACCCTCAGAACTTGAAGCGTATCGAGGTAACAGCGAAACTCCTGCGAGAAAAGGGTGTAGAGGTAGAGGTGCTTGACATGGCAGGGGAAAGCGTGTATAGTAGGGTATTCATGAGTATTGCCTTAGGTGATCTCACTTCTTATTACCTGGCCCTGGAATATGGACAGGATCCCACGCCAGTCGCAATGGTGGAGGACTTAAAGAAGATGCTTTAACAAAAAAAACAGACGAAGAAGCAAGAGCTTTTTCTCTATGCCCTGGTGGCGGAATTGGTAGACGCACTAGCTTCAGGTGCTAGCGTGAGCAATCACATGGGAGTTCGAGTCTCCCCTAGGGCACAACGTATATCTTCTCAGTTGAGAAGATTCATTCGTGTAAATTATTTTTCTTGGAGAATGTTCAGTCTGTATGGACGGAACATCTCTCCCGTATGTTAATTGTATGCAGCAGTATAATTCATTTTCGGCTCCTCGCCGGTCACCTCGACCAGTGGATGGCCTGGGACGCACTCCTTCTGATCGCAGAGGGAACACTCCTAAATCTTCTTCTTCACGTCCTGTAGGCGTTGGAGCTTTTGAAGGCATCGTTGCTCGTCAGCAAGCTCCTAAGGGCATGCTTCATAGCGAAGCAAAAAATCGTGATTCTCAGAATGCTCAGAAAAAAGAAGGAATGAAGCCACGAAGCCAGAAACCGGAAGCTTCCAAAAAGAAGCATGCCGGTCGCAGTGGCCGTAACCGTCGCTTTCAACCTTCTGTTCCGAATCGTTTGGAACCGAAGAAGCTTGGTGCAGCGGTCCCGGCTATTCCTGAGAAAACCCTTCGTATTATTCCGCTCGGTGGTCAGGAAGAAGTCGGTCGGAACATGACTGTGTTTGAGTATGGTAATGACATTGTCATTATTGATATGGGCGTACAGTTCCCAGAAGAAGACATGCCCGGTATCGACTATATTGTTCCGAATGTCAGCTACCTCAAAGGTAAGGAAAAGAATATTCGGGGTGTGCTCTTTACTCATGGTCACCTTGATCATATTGGAGCGGCCCCAATTCTTCTGAAGCAACTTAATTACCCAACGATTATTGGTCGTGATTTTACTTTGGCCCTTATCAAGCACAAAGTAGAAGATCAAGAAAAGGGTGCAGCCAACCGTTTGAAAACCGTGCGGGTGAAATCACTCGATGATCGTATCAAGCTCGGTGTTTTTGAAGTCCGCTTCTTTGAAGTAGAACACTCTATCATGGATGCCATGGGTATTGCTTTAGTGACCCCTAATGGCTCAATTATTCACCTCGGTGACTGGATGATCAGTAATGAGCCAGTCAATCCGGCTGATAGTGATGTTACCTATAATCATCTCGAATCCTTGCCTCAGCCAACCTTTCTCATGCTGGAAAGTTTGGGGGCCACCAAGAAAGGTATGCCGCCGTCAGAAACAGAAGTTCATACCAATCTTCAAAATCTGATTCGCACCGCTCCAGGGCGTATTATCATTGGTACCTTTGCCTCGCAGGTGCGCCGTATTGCTTACCTGATTGAATATGCTGAACAGCAAGGGAAGCGCGTTGCTCTCGAAGGCTACAGTATGAAGATGAACATCGAAGTGGCTAAGGAGCTCGGATATATCAAAGTAAAAAAAGAAACCATTATTACGGTTAATGATATTCATAAGTATCCTGATAACAAAGTAGTAGTGATTTGTACGGGCGCTCAAGGCGAGCAGAACGCAGCCCTTTCACGTATCGTGACCGACAATCATCGCTTTATCAAGTTACAGAAGTCTGACACTATCGTCTTTTCTTCTTCAGTGATTCCTGGGAATGAACGCTCTATTCAGCGGCTCAAGGATAACCTGTATCGCAAGTGTGATAACGTGATCCATTCTGATATCATGGAAATTCATGTCGGTGGTCACGGTACTATCTGGGAAATTGAAGAAATTCTCCGCCAAGTAAAGGCGACCTATGTGCTGCCAGTTTATGCCAATCATTATTTCTTGAAGGAGGCAGCCAAGATTGCTTATCGTTTGGGCTATCCAGAGAAAAATGTGTTTGTCATGGACAATGGCCATGTACTGGAAGTACCAGAAAAAGATAATGGCTTTCCACATCTTATTCCAGAAAAGGCTGACGCGAGTTATGTCTTTATCGACGGACTGGGTGTAGGGGATATTGGACATGTGGTTTTGCGTGATCGCCAGATGTTGGCACAAGATGGTATGGTTGCAATTACGGTGGTGATTGATAGTAAGACCAAAAACATTTTAGGTAATGTACAGATTACTTCTCGTGGGTTTATCCATGTGAAAGAAAATTTTGACCTTGTAAACGAAGCCAAGCGTAAGGTACAGAAAGTGGTGAAGGATAATACTTCCAAAGACACTTCAATTGATTGGGAAAATGTCCGCAATCAAATCCGCGAAGTGGTAGGACAGTTCCTCTTTACTAAGACCGAACGCCGACCAATGATTCTCCCGGTAGTAATCGAAGTCTAACCTGTCATCCTAAAACAGCCCTATCCGGGGCTGTTTTTTTGTTTCCCTCCAAGGGCGGGCAGGTGTGGTACAATGGAGGCATAACTGTTTGGATGTTTTTGGTATGGCAAAAAGGCTTTTTTCAGGGGTGCAACCATCGGGAAATCTGCATTTAGGAAACTATCTTGGGGCGATTAAGCAATGGGTAGACCTCCAAAATGACCACGAGGCGATTTTTTGTATCGTTGATCTGCACGCTATTACGGTACCTCAGGATCCAGTCGAGCTGCGGAAAAAAACTCTCGAAATTGCCAAGATCTACCTGGCGGCCGGTATCGACCCAAAGAAAGCGACGCTCTTTATTCAGTCTCATGTGGCAGCTCATACGGAACTGGCCTGGATTTTGAATACGCTTACTCGGATGGCGGAACTTGAGCGTATGACGCAGTTTAAGGATAAGGCGCAAAAAGGTGGGGCCGCAGAATCAGGAGTAGGTCTCTTTGATTATCCGGTCCTTATGGCGGCAGATATTCTTTTGTACGATACGAACATCGTGCCGGTAGGGGATGATCAATTGCAACATATTGAACTCGCTCGAGATTTAGCGGAACGTTTCAATAAGCGTTTTGGGGAGACCTTTGTGATTCCAGAAGGAAAAATTCAGAAAGAAGGGGCGCGCATTATGGGGCTCGACGATCCGACCAAAAAAATGTCGAAATCAGCCGCCTCAGAATATAACTATATTGCCCTGACTGATGATGCTGATACGGTGCGCCGCAAAATTAAAAAAGCGGTGACGGATAGTGGATCAGAAATTGTCTATTCAGATGATAAGCCAGCATTGAAAAACCTAATCAATATCTATACACTTCTTTCCGGGAAGACAAGCAAAGAAGTGGAAGCTATGTATCAGGGGAAGGGGTATGGTGATTTCAAGACTGACCTGGCTGAAGTGGTAGTCAATTTTCTTGTGCCATTCCAAGAGCGACTTGGCGCTATTTCTGATGAAGAGGTGCTAGAGATACTCAAAGCTGGTGCTGAGAAGGTAAGACCACAGGCGGAAAAGAAATTACGCGAAGTGTACGAGAAAGTAGGCCTGGTCTGCTAATTGAAGGAATAAAAAGAAGAACCCGCTACCAATTCTGGTGCGGGTTTTTGCTTCACTGAGCTTTGCCAGTATTTCCGTTCTTACTTTCAACCTCCTGACGTCGTGCAGCACAGTAGCTGCCATCACAAGGTGCATCACCTTGGCGTAGTCTTCGTGCTCGATCAGCTAAGGCGGTGCAGTAGCACTTAAGCCTTGGCACTGACAATTCTTTTGGCAGCGTATCTCCTTCTGAGAAAGAGAACGCAGATAACTGAGGATGAGATGTCTTCAAGTCGCGTCTCCTTTGCGAATGAACTACTTGTTTCTGAACCAGAAAAAAACCGCCCTCGAGGCGGTCTTACGATGCTTGTACGAAGTCAGCTTTTTTGTGGATGCGGTGGTTCATTACCGAAAAGTATACTCCTATCCACGGATGAGCGCAAGAAGCTCTGCCTTCTTCTCTTCCATGAGTTCCTTGGTATTAGCCTCGAGGTTGAGGCGCAGGAGGGGTTCGGTATTAGAGGGACGGACATTAAACCACCAGTCAGGATACTCAACTTTCAGACCATCGAGTTCATGCTGTTTCCCATCGGAGTATTTTTCTTTGAGAGTAGCAAGAACCGCCTCTTTGTCTTGTACTTCAGAATTAATCTCTCCTGAATGAGCGTAGCGTCTCAGTGTTGAGACGAGTTCAGAAATAGACTTGCCAGTCTCTGCCATGAGATTCAAAAGAAGGAGGGCGGGAAGCGTACCGGCTTCGGCAAATGAATTTTCCTGGAAATAATAGTGTCCTGAGAGTTCGCCGGCGAAAATAGCACCGTCCTCGCGCATTTGTTTCTTAATGTTGGCGTGACCCACTTTACATTCTAACGCTCGGCCACCATGTTCTTCAATCACCTCCCGGACGGCCTTGGAAGAGCGGAGGTCATAAAGAATAGTGGCGCCTGGATTTTTCTCGAGAACAATCTGAGCGACAAGACCGGTGATGAGATCCATCGGGATAATGGTACCGGTTTCATCAACGAAACCAATACGGTCAGCATCACCATCATAGGCAATACCAAGGTCAGCCTTACTCTCCTTTACCGTAGCGCAGAGCTCATCGAGTGTTTCTGTTTTCAGAGGATTGGCTTCGTGGCAAGCAAAAGGATGATCGAGATCGTTATAAAGATTCACTAGAGAAAGATTGTTGGCGAACTGTTCATAAATAGGGAGTTCTAGTACGCCCATGGAATTGGCGGTATCAATAGCGACCGTAAATTGTTTATCTTTAAAATCGGCAAAAGAAGAAAAATAACCGTAGTAGGCAGGACGGATGTCTTCACTTTTCATGGAGCCTCGGATGGTTATTTCGGGCCATTCCTTTTTCAGGGCCAAATCTCGGATTTCTCGCAGTCCTGAATTCTCTCCTACTGGTACGGCGCCACGGAGAGCAATTTTCATTCCGTTGTATTCTGGTGGGTTATGAGAGGCCGTCAGAGAGATAACGGCATCAACTTCGAGGCGACCAGCCGCAAAATAGACCATGGGAGTAGTGATGACTCCAAGATCGATAACATCGGCGCCACTATCCATGACTCCTTTGGCAAAACTTTCAAAGAGGAGAGGGGAGGATTCTCGAATGTCGCGTCCAACACCAAGCACTTTTGGATTTAAGTGAGCAACGACGGCTCGACCTATATGGTAGGCATCATCTTCATTAATATCAGTAGGGTAAATACCGCGAATATCGTACGCCTTGAAAATCTCTGGTTTCATATAAAAAGGATAAGAATTCCGTCCCTAGTATAGCATAAATCTTCCTTTTTTTGACGAAATAAAGCCTCTTTTTCCCTCTTGACAAAAAAGCTTTTTTCTTGTACATTGGAATGTCCTCATGAGGGGTTGCGCAGGCGAAAGCCAAGCGTACACCTTGAAGGGGACAACTGTCCCCTCAACCCTCATATTGGAGGAACCCATGCGTTCGTTCACAACTGCTCTCGCCATCCCGCTCATCCTGGCAGCCCTCACGGCCTGCGGTGGAGGCGGCGGTGGCAGTACGGAGCCGCCCACTCAGACGGATCCGCCCCCCAAGAGTCAGCTGGTCGACGTGAAAGTCGAGAGCCGCTATGGTCAGGCGCATATCCTGGCTGAACACGGCAAGCTGGCCGAGAAAGCAGACGAAGCCCTGCCGGTCACATCGGCCGGGAAGATCTTCGCCACGCCGGTGAACCAGGTCATCACGCTGAACCGCTCTGACGGTGGCAGCTACTACGGCTGGTCCGACGAATCGGGTACCTACCTGATCGAACCGGCCGATCTCAAGCTGATCTGCGCCAACTCGTTCCAGGTGGGCCTCTCGATCAACGGCAACGTGTCGCGAGCCTGTGCAGCTCCCAATCTGGAAACCAACCAGGTGACGCTGCCCAAGACCTGCAATCGGGATATCGTGTTCTACACGGCGTTCCTCAATTCGCAGGGTGACACACCGCTCTGGATGGATCTGAAATCGGAACGCAAGTTCGAGATCGATCCGACCGGCCTGCCGGGCGTGGTTCTCGACAACGGTGGCCAGATCAACTGGGGCGACTACCAAGGTGCGACGTTCAAAGGTGTGAAGAACACCGATGGCACGGCTCACTTCCGGTTTGACTTCGGTTCGAACTGTGCCGGTGGCTTCGGCAAGAACGACCATCTGGTCGACATCGACACTTCTGATCTGGAGAATCACCCGATCGCCTTTGGCTGGAATGCCGACACCGCCGGTGCCGACGGCAAGGACGGCTGGGGCTACCAGGCGTGGACCGACAAGGACGGGAATGCTGTGGCGCCCTCAGCCTATCTGGCCTACATGCTCTTTGACGAAGGGACCGGGAACTTCTACTTCGAATTCCCGAACCTGCCCTGCCAAGGCAATGGCAACGTCACGGGGTATCACGGCACGAAGCACGATGACGGCAGCGTGACCTACGATCCGGAGCAGGACGAAGTTGGTCCCTTCGGTTTTGGCTGGTTCGCTGGCCCGCCGATCTGGACGCTCCTGTCCGGTACGGACATCACGGCCACCTTCGACACCGAGGATTACAAGTTGAAGTACGTCTGCAACTGACGACCAACGTGTCGTAAGCGCCTCTCTCGTGAACAACGAGCGGGGCGTTTTTCTTTTGTCCATATTTTCTGTTTTCTTCTTTATTATCGCCCCCTACAGAAAAACTTCTTCCCTTTCCTCACGTGTTTCCTCTCGAACATTTCTGACTCGTTCGACTGAGAAATACGTGGTCCCGGCTCCAAGAGTCGCATCCACGTTATTTCTAACAGCTCACTCATCACCAATGTGACCGCTCAGAAGCCAATGCTCGGAAAAAGAAGAGTTTTTCTTCCCGAACCAAGAATCTCTCTGCGGGCGCTGGAAGTCGGAGCGGGCACGGTCTCTGAGTGTATCGAAGAGGAGCGCAGGCTTACAACGCAATGAGCGAGAACGCTGGTCGAACGAATGGCCGCAGAGAGGTTGCTTGGTGAGAGAAAGAAACTTTTATTCAAAGAGGAGCTAGAATTGACCAAAGGCTTTTTTTCTGGAAGAATAAGATGAACTAATGAATACAGTATGAGTTTGAAAGTTGGCATTGTTGGACTGCCAAACGTGGGGAAATCCACGCTTTTTAAGGCGCTAACACGAAAACAAGTTGATATTAATAACTATCCCTTTTGTACCATTGAACCGAACGTCGGTATTGTTGAGGTCCCCGATGAACGTCTGAGTACACTGGCGAAACTTTCAGAAAGTCAGAAAATTATTCCGGCCGTAATTGAATTTGTGGATATTGCTGGCCTGGTGAAAGGGGCCAGTGAAGGGGAAGGGCTGGGGAATAAGTTTCTCCAGAACATTCGTGAGGTGGATGCGATTGTTGAAGTAGTGCGCGTATTCCAGAACCCTGATATCATCCATGTCCATAATCGTGTTGAGCCGAAAGAAGATATTGAAATTATTAATACCGAACTTATCTTGGCGGATCTGGAAACCGTGACCAAACGAAAATTGAAAACAGTGAAAGAAGCCCGGGCTGGAAAAAAAGAAGCATTGGCGGAAATGTCAGTGCTAGAAAAACTGGAGACAGAGTTCCAGGCTGGGCGCTTGCCGCATGATCTCGTAACGGGACTTTCTGATGAAGAAAAAAAGATCGTGCGAGATTTACAACTTTTGACGACCAAGCCGTTTCTGTACGTCTACAATGTTTCTGATACAGGAGCGGCTCTTGCACCCGAACTGGAAAAACGACCTCACGTAAAGCTCGATATCAAAATTGAAGAAGAGTTGATTGAAATGACGGTGGAAGATATTGCTGAAATGGGACTCGTTTCCCATCTGGGAGATTTGGCCAAGAAAGCCTACGCACTGCTTGGGCTGATGACGTATTTTACGACTGGCCCTGAAGAAACTCGTGCTTGGACTATCAAGCAACATTCGACGGCGCCACAAGCGGGGGCGGCGATCCATGGCGACTTTGAAGAAAAATTTATTCGAGCAGAGGTTATTCATTGGGAAAAACTGCTCGAGGTAGGATCCTGGAGCGCTGCTCGGGACAAAGGAACGCTGCGTCTAGAGGGTAAGGACTACATCGTCCAAGACGGCGACGTGATCATCTTCAAAATCTAGGAAATGAGGAGGCTTTAGAAAGCCTCTTTTTCTTGACAAGAAACTGGAAAAAGAGTAGGGAAAGGAGTAGAGTGAAGGCGGTGTTTCCTTTCATCAACGAAAAGAAGGAGGTGCCCTGTGAGTGCTGAGAATGCAAGCTCGCTAGATGACGTACGCCTGCGGATGCAAGCGCGTCGTATGACTGCGAGGGATCTTGTGACGGTGGCTTATTACCGGGCTTTTCAGAAGCCCGTTCCTGCTGG
>CAYYET010000025.1:0-10354 GCA_964471075.1 uncultured Bdellovibrionales bacterium | reverse complement strand
TCTGCATATTTATTTTGTACGAGCTACTTGCAAAGCTTCTCCCCACCAGGTAAGTTCCGTAAACATTTCCTTGAGAGATGGTGCCAGATGATCATTAAGCGGCTTACCTTCGGCATCAAAAGCCTGCCATACCAGCGGCACCAGTACATGATTACGCAGAGAAACCATTTCCAGTTCGGCCACTACCTGACGCAACTGCTCTATAGCACGAGCACCACCAGCCGCTGCCCCATATCCTACAAAAGCGACGGGCTTACGATTCCATTCCTTAAACAACCAGTCGAGAGCATTTTTGAGTGACGCTGGATACCCATGGTTATATTCTGGTGTCACAATAATAAAAGCTTCGCCTTCGGTAATCTTGTCCGACCACCGTTTGGCTACTTCGTTCGTAAAGGTCTCTCGACTTTTTGGTGTCACGCTCTCGTTATAGAGAGGGAGCTGCCATTCTTTCAGGTCCAGAACCTCTACCTTCCAAGAAGATTCTTGTTTGGCCAACTCTGTTACCAGCTGACCGACTGGCTTACCGAGACTACCTTCTCGAGTACTGCCGAGAATGATTTTGACGTTTAACATATGTGTATATAATGAGTTACCCTTGCATTTTATATGAATACATACTAAAATACAAGTACCTACATATAAGTAAGTATATTTGGTTATGAAAAAAGGCGAATCAAAGCCATCGTGCGCTATCGAACGGACTCTGGGCATGATCGTTGGCAAATGGAAAACTATTATTCTCTGGTATCTCTCTGATGGCACCAAACGCTACGGGGAACTCAAAAAACTCATTCCCGGAGTCAGTGAAAAAATGCTGATCCAGTCTTTGCGAGAATTGGAAACCGACAAACTCATCGTACGAAAAGTGTACCCAGAAATTCCACCCAAAGTAGAGTATCGACTCTCCCCTAAAGGAAAAAGTCTCTCCCCTCTTATCTGCGCCTTAAATACGTGGGGCGAAAAACATTTGTAAAAGAAAAACCGCTTTGAAATATCAAAGCGGTAGTGAGCTTATCTCCAGGGCCGGAGCACGAGCGAAAGTTCGCGCGTGTCTTCTCGAGCATCGTGCCAATACGGGAACCAGCCGTGTTTGTCATCACGCCGGAAGAGACACAGGATGCGTGGTTCTCCACTCGCAGAGCGCAGGATGTCACCCGGAAGATCGAAAGAGGTGATCCCGTGCTCTCGGTAGAACCATTCCAGCATGTTGCAGAGGCGATCCCGACGAAAGCTTTCCCAGAGAGGCATGAACTGCCTGGCTCCAGCCAAGACGCAGCCATCGGTCTGGAGCAGCTTGAGACGCTCCCACTTGGTAGTTCCCGGAATAAGCTGCTCTCCTTCGAAGAGACAACTGTCGAACCGGGCCCACTGAGGCCGAAGCTCGACCATATGTGAAGCTGCGATGTCCTCGCAGGGGTCCCCCTGAAGGCCGTTTCCTTCCAGCGATCCCTTCCAGAAAGAAGCTCCTTGGATTTCACGGATCTGCGCCCCCGTGAACAGTCGAGGATCAAGCCGATCGGGATCAAACACGCTGAATTCGTTGAAAAGGAGCACTACAGGAGTACAGGACATGGCACCCTCCAAAGACATGGGTTGAACGGACAGAAAATTGTAAAACAACAACACCCTATTACACACCTAAAATGAAAATTTGTCAAGAGGATTATGTATTGTATTAAACCCTATTTTGAAATCATAAAAGCAAAAATGACGCCACATAGACGTCATTTTTTCTTTGCGGAAAGGGAGGGATTGAACGCGGAGCCTTGCTCCTTCTGAGAACCCACGGTTCTCAGCGGACTTCGTCCTGCTTTCCTCCAACGGAAAACTCCCGTTTTCCGACCTTTTCCCGTTCGAATCCCTCTTTCTGTAAAGTAAAAGGATACCAAATTCCTGGTACCCTTTTACTTTCACTGCGGAAAGGGAGGGATTCGAACCCTCGGTAGAGTTTCCCCTACGCTTGCTTTCCAAGCAAGTACCTTAAACCACTCGGCCACCTTTCCCTCTGAGATTCAAAACACGCAAGGTAGTCTAGCGGACTTCTCGAATTCCGACAAGTTTCAAAGATTCTTGATCTGGAGTCTTGCCATGGAAGACTACGACTGAATCGCCACTGTTCAGCTTGCCGTCTTTCTTCGCCTCCTTCATCAAACGATCTACAAAAGTATTGAGTGATGAACCATCTTCAAAAAGATAGGGATCAATGCCCCAGACCAGCGAAAGTTCATTCCACGTTTGACGACTATTGGTTGCAACCAGCAATCGACTTTCTGGACGAAAGTGGGAGAGAAGACGTGCGGTAAACCCACTCATCGAAAGAAGGAGCACCGCTTTCGTATGAAAGCTCTTGGCTAACTCATACACGCTGCGAATCATAACCGCATACTCATTCTTGAAATTTAAACTGAGTGCTTGATACAAATCATCAAAGGGTGACTCTTCTGTTTTTTCAATAATCTCGGCCATCATAGCCACCGTTTCTACCGGATACTTACCCATGGCTGACTCCTCAGAAAGCATTACCGCATCAGCATGATCAATGACCGCATTCGAAACATCACTCACTTCGGCCCGTGTCGGCCGTGGATTTTCGGTCATTGACTTCATCATCTGAGTGGCTACAATGACCGGCTTGGCCATAGCCAGGCTTTCAGCAATAATCTGTTTCTGAAGAATCACTACTTCGCTTTCTGGCATTTCAATACCGAGATCTCCACGCGCTACCATAACCGCATCTGTTTTTTGAATAATCTCTGAAAGATTTTTAATAGCTTCTTTGCGTTCAATCTTGGAAACGATTTGCGGTAGGCGTGCTTTTTCCCCTAACACTCGCTTCATTTCTGTCCGGACATTCTCGATGTCTTGGGCTCCACCCACAAACGACAAACCAATAAAATCCACGCCTTCTTCCAAAACAAAATGAAGGTCACGGAGATCTTTTTCCGAAAGGATGCTCAGTTCTAGTACCGAATCAGGGAGAATAACTCCTTTACGATTTTTGATAATTCCGTCATTTTTTGCCTCTGCTTCTACGCTATGCTCACCGACTTCAGTTACCGTAAGCTCTATCAAGCCATCCTCAATCAAAAGAGCATGTCCTACCGCCAGTCCCGAAGTAATCCGGGGCATATCCAGCACGACCAGTTTTTCCTTGTTGGTAGCCAGGGCTTCAGTGCGAGCGATGTCACTAACCACTACTCGATCACCTTTCTTGAGAACAATATCTTTCGCTACCCCCGTGCGAATCCGTGGACCCTGAAGATCGGCCAGAATACCAATAGAAGTATGGAGCTCATGAGAAAGCTCGCGCACTCGATTAATTATTTCTTTATGCCAAGCGTAGTCACCATGAGAGAAATTGAGTCGGGCCACATTCATGCCCGCCTCTACTAAAGCTCGAAGCATTTCTTTACTTTCAGAAGCTGGGCCAATGGTCGCTACAATCTTTGTTTGTTTCATAAAAAGATTTTGTTTTGATCTATCGTTAGTATATATGAAAAGACACTATTTGTTCAGAGAGAAAAAACAAAACGGCCAGCTCACAAAATTGCGAGGTGGCCGTGTAAGACTCCACTGAACCGTTACGGGTGCGACTTGCTATAGTAGCACCGGCCGCTGCTCAGCCGAGCTTCGTGACGCTTGCACGTCAGAACGCCCTTCACCAGGACCGGCTCTTCCCAAGGACCGTAGTCGATGGAAACGTGCACGGCAGGAGGAACCACTTCCGCCACCGGGTACACCGGACGGACAAGAGGGCGATTCACGTAGATCCGCGGGCCACATTCCCAGCCCCAGCAATAGGGACTGGCGACGTAGCCGTAGGGATAGGCAACGTAGGGAGCCGACACCCACTTGGTCTCGGTGGTCGTGGTCCGAGAGCCGTCGGCGTTGGTCGTGGTGGTCACGCAGTGTGCGCAACCGAGGGAGGAACAGAGGACGATCGCCGAAACGATCACGGAAATGATACGAACAAGGATCATGACTTTCTCCTGGTGGGGTCTTGGTTTGAAAAAGGACTTTCCTAAATCTTTGCTACAGCTTTTCATTCTGTAACGTATCATTATACACCTAAAATACACTCTTGTCAAGAGATATAATAGAAGAAATGCTTTATATAAAGCAAAAACGAGGTTAGTACCTCGTTTTTTCTTCAGGCTTTATAGAGAAAGATCAAATATTCAATTTTTTCACTGCTTCTCCAACAAGAGGAATCTCCCAAGCCTCTCCCGAAAGCGTCTTCACCAAAGCAATAATATCAATAACCAAGAGCGCCAAGCTGATCAACCAGCCCAATACCGGGATAAAGGAAAGAAGGAAGAAAGCAATACAGAGAACCACGCCCTGCTTGGCATGAAACTGAGCAAAGGGACTTTCCTTCTTTACCAAGAGTGGCACGAGCACTAAAAGACCTACGTAGGAAAGGGCTGCAACAAACTTGTTGTCAGCTATATCTTTCTGATCAAAAACCTTCTTTGCCTCTACTACCGGAGCCACTGTCTCTTGTGAAGCTCCTTGACCCTGCTGTGTCTGTTCCATATGGTTCTTCTTTAATGAATATCAAGGATTACTCTTCTAGTATACCCTCATTCTCAAGCTCCTGCAAAATTTCTTCAGGGATAGGACTCCGTTTTGGACTGATACCAGGATACCGCCAAGCACTAATAATTTTTACTGAGGAGCTGAAAACCGTTTCTTCGTTTGAAGGTTTTTTACGGTACATAACCCAGATTTCCTGTTTCCACACTTCCTTGTCTCCTATTTTTTTCGGAGAGACTGGTTGCATCACGGCGACCGTTTTCGGAGCGATGCCTTCTTCAGTACGAACAGGACGTCTGATCACTCCTTTTACTTTTTGAGCACTCAAGCCATATTGCTTCATCTTGTATTCGGCATGAGCTGTAAATTGATAGCCAGAAAAATTTGCGGCTCGTTTCTGTTTTTCTTGAAAGCGTTCTTTGGCCCGACGGACAAATTCCTGGTACGGTGACGGCATAGGAAAAGATTATTCCATGTTGCGTAAAGCCTTGATACGCTCTTCAATGGGCGGATGTGTCATAAAAAGCTTGGCAATGTGTTTCCCTTTAAAAGGATTGGCAATATACAAATGAGCCGTAGCGCGATTCGCCACTTCAAGTGGTTCGGTATCCTGGGAAATTTTTTCCAAAGCGCGAGCCAGTCCTTCTGGATAGCGCGTGAGCAATGCACCAGAAGCATCCGCCAATGACTCCCGTTTTCGTGAAATAGCCAGTTGCATAAGAAGCGCCGCAAGAGGTGCCAAGATCGAAAGAATGATGCCGAGAATCATAAAAAGAGCTTGAGCTTGACCTCCTCGATCATCTCGATCACGACCTCCAAAAAAAGCAAAGTGACGGAACCAGTCAGCCAACAATGCTACAAAGCCAACTAAGATAACTACTACCGTAGAAAGAAGCGTATCACGATTCCCAATATGAGAAAGCTCATGAGCGATCACTCCTTCAAGTTCTGATTTCTCCAAACGACTGATAATACCGGTCGTGAGCGCAATCACTCCGTGTTTTGGATCTCGCCCAGTGGCAAAAGCATTCAAAGCGCTGTCTTCGATAATATAAATTTTTGGAAGTGGCAGCCCAGCCGTAATAGCCAGATTCTCTACCAAGCGATAAATTTCTTTGTTCTCTTCAAAAGAAAGTTGCTTGGCATTGCTCATTGAGAGAACAATTTTATCACTCCACCAGTACGAGGCCACGCTGGTGAGTACTGAAAAGGCGACAGCTCCATACAGAATAGAACTATCTCCATAAGCCCCAGCAAAAACATAGCCTATTCCAATCACGAACACCAAAAACAAAGTAATGTAGGTCCAGGTCAGGCGAATATTTTTATCATGTTGAGTATAGAGCGTTGCCATAGTTTCAGAAAAAGAAGTGACCCACTCTTTCGAATGCGCCACTAGTATAGCTCTTTTTTAGACTCCCGTATAGAGAACTAGAATTCTACCTTGACTGGTTCTTTTTCCCCTTCAGCTACTTCAAAGAAATCCTTCTTAGTAAAACCAAACATGCCGGCAATAACATTGGAAGGGAACATATCAATCTTGTTGTTAAGTTCCAAAACATTACCATTGTAGAAACGACGCGAGGCCTGAATCTTATTTTCGGTATCAGAAAGTTCACGCTGGAGTTCCAAGAAATTCTGATTGGCCTTCAGCTCTGGATAGGCTTCCGCTACTGCAAATAAACTCTTCAGGGTTTGAGACAACATGTTTTCTGCTGCGGCTTTATCTTGGGTCGTTCCTGCCTGCATAGCCTGACTGCGCGCTTCGGTTACTTTTTCAAAGACGTTGTTTTCATGAGCGGCATAACCCTTCACCGTATTGACCAGATTCGGAATCAAATCATAACGCCGCTTGAGCTGCACATCAATATCACTCCACGCTTCCCCAACCCGGTTACGTAAGCGCACGAGTCCGTTATACACAAAGACGATGTAGAGCACCGCTATTCCCACCAAAATTAACAGTACCAAAGATACATTCATAAAAAATACATGACCATTTACCCTTTTACGGTAGCAAATTTCGAGGATTTTGCAACCAAACCATGGTATACTAGGAGTAAGATTTTTCAATCATTAAAAGAAAACTATGGGATCATTTCAAGACTCCTTGGTGTTCTTGATACCAATAACGGTAGGGATTTTGACGCAGGCCATTAAATTTGGACTCTATACCTATAAACACGGCTTTAACGTGGAATACGCCTTTACTCACGGCCATATGCCAAGCGCCCATACCAGCTTGGTAGTGTCCCTGCTCACCAGTGTCGCCTACTACGAAGGTATTCATTCTGGCGCCTTTGCTCTCTCGGCTGTGTTGGCCTTTATCGTCATTGATGACGCCGCTCGTATTCGTATGTACCTCGGTGACCAGGGCCGTTATCTGAATATGCTCGTGGATCAGCTTCATATTGAAAAAGAGCGCTTTCCTCGTCTCAAGGAACGAGTGGGTCATCGCATTAGTGAGATCATTGGTGGCGCTTTTGTAGGACTCTTCCTCACTATTCTCTTGATCCGTATTTTTTCTGTCTAAACTGCTGATTTTGAAAGCAAAAGTCGACCCTGCTAAGGGTTGACTTTTTTGTGTTTTAGGTGTATAACACTAAATCAGTACCTTAACGTTTTCCGCCCCGCAACCCTTCTTAATTTAGGAGGACTCCATGCTCGACTACCTGGCTCAAAGCAACGACTGGCTCATTCCTGGAGCCCTGGTATTCCTCGTTCTGGCCGGTTTGGCTTGGATGAACCCAAAGAGGGTCTCAAGCATTTTTCAGCACCCTCGCCTTCCTGCCACCTCCGAGGAATTACCTCCGGTCTATACCGCCAAGGATGTACAAGTAGGACGTCGGCACGTCTACCTCATCAAATGCACCGAAACCGGTAGAGTCCAGCACTTCCATGTACAAGAAATCTGCGGTGACTGGTTCAGAGTCAGAGTGGACGACTTTGATAACGTTGCCGAGGGTTGGGCCACCGAGATCCCAAGCGATCAATTCCTGCACCGCCGTCACCTACGTATCCGTCCTTCGCACGAAGCCCCGAATGCCTGAACCATTGGGGCCGCACTAGCAACCGCATCACGCTACGGTTGTTTTTTCTTTTTGTAACGATTGCAGTTCTTCTTCTATTACTTGGCGCTCATGCCATGGCAAGCGTTTGTCACCTATAGCCATTGTTTCTTCAGCCCCTTTACCGGTAATAAGGACGATGTCGCCAATTTCAGCGAGGGATAATGCTTTATGAATCGCTTGCCGACGATCAAAAATACGAAAGTAGTCTTTGTCTTTTTTCTTACTTACTCCTTGCTCAATCTCATCAATAATTCGCTCCCCATCTTCGTGATACGGATCTTCATTGGTCAGAATAATAATATCCGCATAAGAACTGGCAATTTCTCCCATCTGAGGACGCTTGCCGCGATCACGTTCCCCACAAGCACCGAAGACATGGATGATTTTGGTCCCAGGAATCTTAAGGGGCAGAATAGAAGCGTATAATTTTTCAAAGGCATCAGGTGTCACCGCGTAATCAATAAAAATATCGGCATTCATGAAATTCGGTACGAGTTCCATACGGCCTGGGACACCAGTGACACTGGAAAGTGCTTGTGAGGCTACCGAGAAATCAATCTGAAGAAGACGTGCTACTCCTAAAGAAGCTAAAGCATTTTCAATATTAAAGAGTCCAGGAATGTTGAGATGGAAACGAACTCCATCCACCACGAATTCCGTACCCTTAAAATCAAGTGTGATATCAGAAGCGAGCAGGTGTGCCTGCGGATCCTTGGTACTATAGGTTAAAAATTCTTTGCCAGAAATACCACAGAAAAATTCCGGGTTTTCCATATCCAGATTCACCACTCCTTTTTGGGCCCGCCGAAACAAGCGGCACTTGGCTTCGCGATAGCGATCCATGGTGCCGTGGTAATCCAAGTGTTCACGAGTCACATTGGTCAATACTGCTATCTCATACGGAATCCCCCACACCCGATGTTGATCAAGAGCATGGGAAGAGGTTTCAATCACGGCATACTCACACTGTGCCTCAACAGCTTCTCGCAAAAATTTTTGAAGCTTCCAAGAAGAAAGTGTCGTAAACTTTGAAGCATTGACCCAGGTCTTTTCTCCCATCTGAAAATTAATCGTCGAGGCTAGGGCTACTTTTTTTCCCGCCTGCTTCAAAATACGAGCAATAAATTGCGACGTAGTGGTTTTGCCGTTCGTGCCCGTAACACCAATGACTCGCAATTTTTTTCCAGGAAAACCAAAGAGCACGCAAGCGACTATTGCTTGAGCCAGGTGATAGATATTTTTTATCGACTGCGGTAACAGCCGTGAGAGAAAACGTTTCATGAAAAAAGAGTTTTTACCTTCTGCAAGACACGATACACGGTATAGGGAAGCGGAGCAAGGACAATATCGTAGGAACCAGGAAACACCCGCGCTTCTGTCTTTGGGGAAAAACCAGTTTTGAAACGGGTAATCCCAGCCCAGGAAGAGTGTTCTTCACCTATTTTTACTCCACCAAAATCATAGATGGAGCAGTTGCGTCTTTTTGCCTCTTTGATTTGTTCCCACTGGAGAAGAAAGGGTGCCATAAGATCACGATGAAAGTCACTCGAACCACCATGAAGATACGTAGCGGTGTCATCAAAGAAAATAACCAGATGCGCGGCAAGTACTTTGTCTTCGTACTCGGCGATAAATAACTGGCATACTTCTTCCGGAAGAGCAGTGAAAAATTTTTCATAGTAGCCTCTGGGATGCGGTGTAATCCCCTTACGATCAGAAGTCTTGGTAATGAGATCTAGGAACGCTTCCTGATATTTCTTTTCCCGCGTTGTAAAGGTTCGTACACCTTTTTTCTCAGCCAGACGAATATTATAACGAGTTTTTGGTTTCATAGCTCCAAGCAGTTCTTCGTCGCTCTTG
Source organism: uncultured Bdellovibrionales bacterium (assembly GCA_964471075.1). GTDB lineage: Bacteria > Patescibacteriota > Minisyncoccia > Moranbacterales > UBA1568 > UBA1568. The sequence goes on along the minus strand of CAYYET010000025.1, from coordinate 884 downwards.
GTGATATCTATCTGAAACACTTCTTTGGGCTGCATGTCATGGGGTGCCTTATGAAGTGAGTACGGACTTACCTGTTCTATTTCATGAAGCAGTTCTGCATTCTCTGGTTCTATGCGCACAAACCGTGCTCCAATTGATTGAGCCTGAGCAATGACCGTTTGGAGAGGTACCTTGAGAGCTGCTCCTCGTTCTTCGGTAATAGGTCCGCGAGGCAGGTACAGATACGGTCCTACTATCGGTAGTGTATGCACCACTCCATTGCCAGAAAAAGAACTGGTTTCAAGAGGATATACTTTTTTTCCGCTTGCTTCTTGAAAATGAAGCCAGAGACCTGACTGAAGAAATTCTTTTTCTAACATACCTAGTGTTTGGTACCAAGATTCTTGAGCGCCGCTTTGATCCGAGCACTGACATCGGTAATATCAGGTGCCACGAGCTTTAGCGCTTCGCGCGCTTCGGTAATGGAATAGCCGAGACTGGTGAGTGCTTCGAGAGCATCCTGGGAAGCAGCGGCATCGCCGGTTTCGTCACCAGCCACAGCTTCTACCTTATTCTGAAGTTCTACGATAAGTTTTTCGGCTGTCTTCTTGCCGACTCCTGATACTCGGGTGAGAATATTCGGATCCTTGTTCACAATAGCCAGCCGAATCGTTTTGACATCAGCAATAGAAAGAATCGAGAGGCCGACTTTTGGACCAATACCCGAGACAGAAATGAGTAGTTCAAACATGGCAAGCTCTTCTTCATCCAAAAAGCCATAGAGTGACAAGGCGTCTTCACGGACGTGCGTATGAATATGAAGGAGTACCTCTCCCTGGCCTGCTAGTTTTCCGAGTGTATAGGTAGAAACAAAGACGTGGTACCCTACCCCGCCCACCATGAGC
>CAYYET010000024.1:0-10724 GCA_964471075.1 uncultured Bdellovibrionales bacterium | reverse complement strand
CCGCCACGTCCCCTTCATAGATCGTAGCAGAGGTAGGACAGACGTTAACGGCGGCCGCTACATTCACTATTACATTGACCGTATCTGTCACATTATTACCATTCGTGCCTGTACAACTAATAGTAAGCGTACCGCTGCTTGTCATACCAGAAACCGGCCAGTTTGTGTATACGAGAGGAACACCTCCAGGTTCCTTGCTGCCATCTGGATATATTAAGTCGCAGCTGGTAACATTAGCGCTTGTCCAGGTTAGATCTACGTTTTGACCTGGAACTATATTCACCGCTTGGCCACTAGCTGAAACAGGAGAGATAAAACCTCGGAAGAAACTAATCATCTTTTGCCAGAAAGAATGTGCATCATACCCTATTTGCCCTGCCCTTCCGGTCATCGTCACAGAGGGTCCGGCCGTAACCGTGACTGTCTTGGAGGTCCAGCCAGAAATACCGCTCTTACTATCTTCCGTGCGAGCTTTAAATGTATACGATCCTGGAGTAATCCAGGTATGAGTAGCAGTACGGCGAGTACCAGAATTCACATAGCCACTGGTTGGTGTATATTCATCTACACTTCCGTTATTATCCCAATCAATACCATACTTGATAGTATCCCCATCTGGATCCGTTGCTAAGAAAGAAAAATTCTGAGCGCTGTCTTCGACAAAAGAACCATTACCGGTAATAGTAGGCGCGTTCGGCGGGTTATTACTAGAAGTAACCGTATAGTTATCAAAAACATGGGTCTGTTCCTTCATCGTGCTGTCATAGTTGACGCCGGTATCAGTACAATTACCCCCATCATCACAATAGGTATAGATTTGCCGTATACGCAGCTGTGCGCCTTTGTGATGCACAGTCACCTTCCCATATCCCGTACCTGTAGCCTCACAGGAATTACCACCACTACAGGTAATCGCGCCGCTCCCTTCGGCGGTAATAGTAGGAAAGGTATGCCCCACTACCGTAGGCGCTGTAGGATCCCAACGAATATCTCGACTATTCACTACCACGGCCTGATCATCACGAAGATCATTCAAGTTAGTCACCCAAGAACCATAGGGAGATCCCGGACCCCCTACATACTTTCCGGTACCAAACCATTCAATATCACCATTGGTCCAGTTACTGTCAAAGATAATATCAGTTCCCTGAGGAACAGTATTACCACTCTTTTCGCTGATCCAGGTGTGATAAAAAATACTTCCCCAAATATGATTACCATCACCCACAATCTTATCAAAGGTCTCTGTAGAACCCTTATCCTCGGCTCCAGCCAAAACTGGAGAAACCATTAAAAATGTAGAGAAGAGTGAGAGCACTATAACAAGTGCGTGGGAAGAAGAGCGGCGACGAAGCCAATATCCCAAAGCAAGCAGTAAGAGTACTCCTCCAGTAATCCACAAGACTTTCTCAGCAGAAGATACTGAAGATGCTATCACTCCTTTTTTCGGACAACTGTTCATTCCCAATGAAGAACAATCATAGTGCACTACTGCCTCATCATAGACCTGACCATTATAACTGGTCCGAGTAGTTAGATCGACACGACGATACGCGGCATCAGGAGTAAATGATGCCTTAATACCACCCATAATGCCTGAAAATGGACCGGTATAGGTACGCTCCGCTAACACTTTACCACTCTCTGCATCAGTAACCATTTGTTCTACTTTCACATTATCAATTTTTCCTCCACCCAAATTATAGATACAAGCCATATAGGAAACTTCTTTGCCAGACTCAAAAGGATAAGCAGTCAAAGTAGCAAAGTTAACACGCGGCCATTCTATGCCTGTTCGAGCCAAGCGAATATCCAAGAAAGACTTAGCATCGTGGTCTTTGGCTTCAAGAATAACATAGGTCACTGTATGATCTACGTTCGGCACTTCAAAAGTCACTGTCTGAGACCCCTGTTCTCCGAGAGAGTAAGAGCCCACAGGACTACTCTCAACAAAATAGTCCTTCTTGAGGCTGTCCCATTTATACACAGAAGCGGTGACATCGATGTTGTGCGTATCAGCAGAAGCATTACGAAGTGTACCAGAAACAGTTACCTTCTCATCTTTTCCAAAGACTGGAGAAGGTTTGGCAAATTCGTGACGCTGACTATTGAGTGTTACGGCATTCTTGTCCCACATTACGGCTGTCGTATCACTGTCCACAGTAAAGGGATGTGATGGCCCCGTAATATCATCCAAAAACGGCAGTCCAGACATATTGAACTGGTCATTCAAAACCACGAAAGTGGTCACCCGGTACGTACCAGCGCCACTGTACCGTGGCAAATTATAGGTATAGGTAATAGACTTAGAAGTATTAGCTGCCAAAGAAATACCTTTGAGTGCTACAAACTGATCAACCAGGTCATCTCCTTGGGACATGAATACTTCTCCAGTATTTCCAGTTTTGAAAATCTTAATATAGACCGTGGCATCAAAGACTGGGTAAGGATTTTGATTCGTAATCGTACCCGAAAACTCTATTGGCACTCCGGAAACAGCATGATCGTGGGTTGGAGCCAGGTCCGCTTCCACAGAATTGAAACGGTAATCATCAAAACACTGGCTATCGCCATAACTTTCTCGGTTTTCAGTTTTTCCCTTCAGAAATTTCACGATGCCAGCACAGGGTTCGGTAGTAGCATCAGCAGGACAGGTTATTTCTTTGCCGTCCTTATCTTTATAAAAGTAACTCGTGGCAGAGTCATCGCCAGAAAGAGATGTCTGTCCCTGAGCCAACGCTGGTTGGAAGAGGAAAAAACTTAGAAGAAAAAACAAACGAGAAAGATACTTCGCTTGAAAAAGATGTTTCATACTTATATTTCTGTGTTTTTATGTTGCTGCCTTTACTATACCATTTTTTAGGAAAAGAAAAAGGCACCTTGCATTACACAAGGTGCCTGACTCAGGAAATCCTGAGTACTGATTACTCCATTACTCTGTAGAGTCGGAATCGAAGGCCGTGATGCCCGTCGGAGTGTTTCCGACAGCAAAGGTACGTGGTACCGAGAAGTCGGTCAAGACTTCAACAACGCCCTGCGTCTTCTGAAGCGTCACGTACAGCTTGCCATCGAGGGACGCCATCGTCGTCGGTACCGACAAGGCCGGCAGAGTGACCGTACCGGCCAGCTTCATGCTCGAGTTGTAGCACGAGAGGCTCTCCAGGTAGTCGCTCATGCAGAGCATGCCATCCAATCGAGCAATGCCGACCGGTTGTCGGTAGCCAGTGAATTCCAGAAGCGAAGCAGTGGTCACCGCTTTCGTCTCCAGGTTCACCTTTGACAGGCTGCCATCACCGGCGTTCACCACGTACATGATGTTCGTGGTGGCGTCGATGTAGGCATCGAGCGGCACTGAGCCGACCGTGACAGTCCAGAGAATGGCTCCGGAGTCACTGTCGACAGCTGTGACCGTACCGGCGTAGCCAGGCAAACGAACCGTTCGGCACACCGGCGTGCAGTTGCTTCCGTGCACCGATTCCACGTCGACATTGAGCGTATACAGCCGAGAGGCCGTCGGGTGAGCCACCACCTTCAACGGAGTCTTCCCAGAGTCCGTGACGGCTTCGGTCTGACCAAGGACCTTATGAGTCACTCGATCGAACCTGAAGAGGCGGTTGTTGTAGAAATCACCATCTCCCCATCGGCTGTCGGCTGCTGCCCAGACGTGTTGACCCTTGAGGGCAAACGAGCTCATGTGACCACCAACGTTGACCTTGGCAGTTGCTCCGGTCTCGGTATCGTAGGTATTGACACCATTGCGAGTGGAAGCCGTCCACACCGTTTGGTTCTTGGCATCCGCCACCACAGCCATCTGGTTGGCTTCATCGGCAAGAGGCATGTTGCCGCTCACCGTTCCATCAGAAACATCAATGCCGAAAAGCGAGTTTTGACCCGCTGCAGCACCGGAACTGACGGAATAGACCTTCTTGACGGCCGGAGGCGGACAAGCCGGAGTCGAGAAGCTCGCCTTGGAGTCCTTGGCCAGCGCATTGCCGGCCACATCCTTGACCGAGCCCTTCGGCAGAGTCGCTTCATAGGTCTTGCCACACCGGAAGAGCGCTTTCGCGTCGAAGGTGAGAGATACCGTGGGCGAACTGCAGGAGAACTTTCCACCTTTCACTTCTTCACCGTTGACCGTGAGGACAACGGGGTTGGTGTTGGGACAGGTGATCGCCTCGTCCATCGTCACCTTGATGGTGACCATGCCGCTGATGTCGACATCCTTGGTGCCATCAGCCGGCTCCCAGGACTTCACCGTGGGCGGAGTCGTGTCGACCGGGGGCGGAGGAGGCGGGGGCGGATTGGTACCGCCTCCACCACCGCCACCGCAGGCCGCGAGGCCCAGAGTGAGCGAGAACAGCAGGGCAACCCCGGCTGCCCGCGAAGAGTAACGCGAGTTGACCATGACTGGCCTCCATAGGTTAGTTTCAAAGAACGCGCCCTTACGGGCAAAAAGGCGTTAGGATTGGAGAAATTCCCCTCCTTTTCGCTGCCCCAAAGGTACCACGTTCTTTGATTTTGTCAAGTGTTTAAGCCAAAATTATCCACTAAAAAGCAGCTCCTGTAAAGAGCTGCTTTTTAAAAAACTTGAGTAAATTTAAGTACAAATTATTTGTCTTTCTTACAAATATAGAGCACCAGCCGTTTAGAACCATCCGAATATAGTACAACTTCATCAATCTTTGAAAAATACTGGGGAAGATATGTATCAATAACAGCTTGGCCTACAAATACTTCTTCCTCTTGTAGTTGAATATTAGGCTTAGGCATAACAGGAGTCAAAAGAATAAATCCTCCTCCCCGCTTCAATAGAGAATCGACTTTTTTAAAGAAATCAGCAGGATTCTTGATAAAAGCAACAACAAATTTTACGAAAATAAGATCAAAGGAGGACTCCTCCGGAAAATTAAATTCTTCAAAATCCCCAAGGATTAAAGCACCTTTAAACTGCTTCTTTGCTTCATCAAGACCAACTTCAGAAACATCAATTCCTGTGGAAAATAATCCCCTCTTCTCAAGTTGAACAAGTAATTGCCCTTCACCACAACCAATATCTAAGGCTGATTGAGCATCTGGAAATTTCTTCAAAATATCATTGAGCTGTTCCTCTGTAAAATGAATAAAGGGCTCTCGTTTTTTTAAAGAATAGAATGTATTCCACTTTTCCTTCTGGTTCATAGTATAAAAAATTGAGGGCGAGCACGTTACATGTAAGCAACGAGCCCGCCCAAAGGCCACGCGGTTCAGGTCTTGGGATCGAATTCCCCTTTCTTGACCGCATCGACGAACGCAGTCCATTCGTCGTTGTCGAAGGTAAGCGTCGTCTTCGCAGGATCCTTGGTATCCCGCACAGCGACGCCTTCGGAGGTGACCGCAACTGCAACGCAGTTGAACACACCGCCCGTACTGCATGCTTTGGGGACTTTGAAAGCCCCATCACTCACTTTCATGGTAAGAACTCCTATAACGTTCAGCGAGATTGCTGAGCACCCCCTTTATAACACTTGATAGTAATTATAGCAATAGAACCATTGACAAATTAAAATATAGTGTCATATTAATATCAACCTTACTCAAGGAGTACTTTCATGACTAATAGAAGGACGATGTCTCATGAGCAGAGAAAACAACTTCAGGAATTGCTTGCCGCAAGCGTACCTGAACTTTCATTTCTCGAAGCCGAATCTGCTATCCAGGCAAATGGAACGCTTTTGCAAGGAATCAGAGCTGCCTTTGAACCCTTCTTGAGAGCACCAAGAATAAGAAGCTCATCAAACCCAGTCACTTCGAATCAATCGTCAGATCGTTTTTCTCTTGATGTTGAGTATGCTGGAGAAGAAACACTTAGACAGCTTCTCAAGCTAGGGAAATACGATTGGATGAATAACGATGTTTCTGATAAGAATTTTCCTCAGAAAAAAACTGGGCGAGAATCTATTACCCTGCGGCTAGTAAATTTCGAAAGGGTCGTTTCAACTAAGGACGTTCTTGCTGAACTAAAACAGGCACGTCTCAGACCAGCGAACCCAGCTGAAATACTTGTTCTTGGAGCAAAGCATCCGGAGATTCAGCAACAATTTCCAATAATTGCACTTGGGCAAAACTGGCTCCTCCCAAATAGGGACCGTATGGTAGTCTGTCTTGCCTGGCATAGCATGCTCCGTCGAGTTCATTTGTTGTGTCAGTATCGACGAGACTGGCCAATGCATTGTCGTTTTGCAGCAGTTGAAAAGTAATCAAGAAGAAACCCAAGACGTCATTACGAAACACCGTGACGTCTTTTTTCATTAAAAAGCAGCTCTTTACAAGAGCTGCTTTTGAAGATTTTTTGACTTTAGAGATCCTTGTAATTACCAGAAAGGCTTTGAACGGTCTTGGAATAGTTGTTGAGACCATAACACGACCAGCCAAGATATTTCATTGATGCTACTACTTCCCACTTCACACTAATTTTTTTTCCGGTACAAGGACTCGTAATAGTAGTACTGCCACTTTTGGCACCACCATCGTTGGCAAGCTTCGAGGCCATAGCCATAACACCATCAGTCAGATTCCACGGATCTGGTGTTTTGTGTCCGGTCCGTGAAGCAATAATACTCTTGTAGCCCTTCCAGGTATCAGACATGAACTGAGCAGCACCCATGGCACCCCCAGTTCCAGCATAGTTTCGTGGCGGACAGGAAACTTTCAATTTTTTGTAATCATAATCCAGATCAGAAGCAATTTCTTTGAAAATGGTGAGTCGATACGCACTCATACGACTCTGTTTGTAATCACAGCCTCCCACTGATGCTCCGAGACGTGATTCTACGGACAGCATACCGAAGAGAAAACCTTCCCGCACCCCAGTACGATCCGAGGCAAACTCAATAGCATCTTTAATACTCTTGGCATCATAGCTTCGTCCCAAGAGCTTGTTCAAGTCATTTCTCATTTCATTGAGTTTGGATTGAAGCTCTGATACCGTTGCTTGCTGAGCTTCCAAATCATCCTGGACATCTAATTTCTGAGAGACCAACGTTTGTTTCTGTTTGTTTTCGATAACTAATAAATCTTCATGATCCTTTTTAGCATCTTCCAAAGAAGATTTTTCATCACCAAGTTTACTCTTGGTATCGTTAATTTCCTCAATAATGGCAGAAATTTTCTCCTGTGTAGAAAGAAGACCGTCCTTGTTTTGGAACAGACTGGCCACATCTTCCTTGGTCAGGATCACTTCGGCAAAAGGAGTGGCATCAGTCAGGTACAGTTCCTGAATCAAAGTACTCAACACCTTTTTCTGAAGAGTTAACTGGTTATCAAGGTTAGCAATTTCTGCTTCCTTCTGAGCAATAGTTTGCGTCGTTTGATTCAAAAGGTTCTGAACCCGGGCAATAGTAGCCTGAGTGGAAGAGAGGTTAGCACTAATCTGGTTGTAGCTGTTTTGAATAGCTCCCAGTTTTTGAGAGGCTTCTTGGTATTTCTTCTCATATTTCGCAATATCATCCTGGAGGTCATCTGCTGAATCATCAGCATGGCTCGCTGGAGCCGGTAAAAACACAAAGAGGAAGCTCAGGGCTCCCACTGCAAATAGGCTTGTAAGAATGATTTTTGTCTTTTTCATAGGGACATTGTCCATTATAGCACATTTTTACCTCTTCGTACAGATTGACAGGTATTTTATTGACATTCCACTCTCTTTTCCGTATGCTATCGAGGTTGGTCTTGTTACCTGAGTAGACACTTGGTAGTCCCAAGGAACACTCCCGTGGCACGATCAGCTTTTGTTTTTTGTTCGTTCTCACAACCCAAACTGAAGGAAGAGGATCCATGAACGACCTTCATGCCGACTTTAGCCTGGCTGAATCCCTCATTCAAGCCGGACTGCTCAAGGAAATTGATGGGCAAAGGATCAAAAGTGAAGCTCCCAATGGGGCCGTCCTCATCACCTGCGGTGACAAGGATCGTTTTCGACAGCACTTCGGCGGTTGCAGTTTCGTAGACATTCACCCTCTCTGTCTCAATGGCGGAGGGGTGCTTCTGGGGCAAGGCGTTGACCCAGTACGACAGGCAGTCCTTCGAGAAGACTGCTCGGATGCTCTGGACCTCAAACATCTCAACTTCGTACTCTCCCTCTCTCACTTTCCTTGTGGCAAGTGTGGCAAGCTAGGGATTGGTCTGCGCGAAGCAGTGCTCCGAACGCTTGAGGGCAAGGCATATCTCAAGGAACATATCTCCAAGGAACGCTTGAGAGGAGTCCTCCCCCTCATAAGCATCGACTGGCGTAGCGCTAACATCGGCCAGGAAGATGGCGTGAAGCTCTATGCCTTGCGCCTTCAGGATACCGAAAGAATCGCTACGTTTGACTCTTGAGCCGTAGAAGCTCTACAACAAAGGCGCCTCTGCATCGACAGAAGCGCCTTTTTCTTTTGGTTTCTTTTTAATTTATTCCCCTTCTTCCCCTTCACCAGCTACCACGACACCTTCTTTGGCATTTTTCATGATCGCCTTAGCAATTTCATTCTGAACTTTTTCATTTTCTTTCAGGAAAAGCTTGGCACTTTCTCGACCGGCTCCCAACTTTACCTCACCGTAGAGAAAGGAATTTCCAGATTTCTTCAACACTCCGTAGCGCACTCCACTATCCAATACATCACCAGCCAAGGAAATCCCCTCGTTGTACATAATATCGAATTCAGCCGTACGGAAAGGGGCCGCTACTTTATTCTTTACTACCTTCACCTTTACTCGGTTTCCTACCACACTTTCCCCTTTTTTGATCTGAGCGCTGCGACGAACTTCCAGACGGACAGAAGAATAAAACTTGAGCGCTTGACCACCAGTGGTCGTTTCAGGATTACCAAACATCACGCCAATCTTCATACGGATCTGATTAATGAAGATCACCGTCGTATTGGAGTGAGCAATGATAGCGGTCAGTTTGCGAAGTGCCTGAGACATGAGACGCGCCTGACGGCCCACATGCTGATCACCCATTTCCCCTTCAATTTCTGCCTTAGGCACGAGAGCAGCGACGGAGTCCACCACAATCACATCCACCATATTGGAACGCACCAGGGTTTCTACAATATCAAGTGCTTGTTCACCCGTGTCTGGCTGAGAAATAAGGAGATCATTTATTTTTACTCCGATGCGCTTGGCATATTCAGGATCAAGGGCGTGTTCAGCATCTACAAAGGCCGCTACTCCTCCACCCTTCTGAGCATTGGCAATAATATGGAGAGTCAGCGTGGTCTTTCCAGAAGATTCCGGACCATAGACTTCAATGACACGGCCCCGAGGCACACCACCAATACCCATAGCAATGTCGAGTGACACCGAACCAGTAGGAATAGTTTCCACATCAACCTTCCGTACATCACCAAGCTTCATCATCATCCCTTCACCGAATTTCTCTTCGATCGCATCGAGCACGACATCAATCTTTTTCTTCTCCCCTTTCTCCTTGCTTAGCTGTTTTGCTTTTGCCATAAAAAAGTAATTACTCTTGTTTACTGTACTTTCATATTACTATACACACGAAAAGCTGTCTAGGGCTTACGGCCCTCTTTGGTAAACACTACTTCTCCCGTTTTTCCTTTCGTTTCTGAAAGTGGCACAGGCTCTCCAGTTACATTCATCCGAACAAATGTTTTCTCACCATGATCAGAGGTCAGGGTGATACTTTCTTTTCCTTCAAAGACTTTCGTCTCTCGTGGCTGAAGCGTGCCACTAAAGACTACCCCTTCATCAACTTTTACCGTAAGAATAAGCGCCTGTTCAGCGGCTCCTACTTCCAACTGAAATGATTCTTCAGGAGCTTTATCGACAGTTTCTTGAGCAGGAGCCACTGGCGTATAATGCGCCTCGACAGAAAGCGTGGCCGTCTTTTCTTTTTGAAATCGATTGATAGTCCGCAGCGTGACCGCATTGACTCCTGGCTGAAGTACCAGTTTGTCACCAAACGAACCATCATCGCCGACATAGACCAACTGTCCATTAATAGTCAGCTCCGCTCCTTTGTCTGTTTTTCCTGACACCGTAGTTTCGTTCCCTTCGATCACTGCACCGTTTTCAGGGCTCAACACCACCAAGAGCGGCTCGGCCGCAAAGCTTTTAAACTCGCGGTAGAGATACAAAAAAGAACCTCCTACTAACAAAGCGATACAAGTGATGACAATGGAACGTGAGGTAATGACAAAAGAAGCAGGGGTATTTACGTAACTCTCTTGTTTTTTCCCCGTATCCTGCCCCAAATTTTCTCGAATATTACACTCCCGTTCGTAGAGCCGGATCAGCGCTTGTTCATCAACATTCAGATACCGAGCATAACTCCGTAAAAATCCTCGCACATAGACATCCGCCGGCAATTTGTTATATTCTCCGTTTTCTAGAAATTCCAGATACTTCACTTGAATCCTGGTGGCCTTAGAAACATCTTGCAGGCTCATGCGAAAATCATTGCGAAGTTTTCGGAGCTTCTCACCCAAAGTCAACGACTCAACTTTTTTTCTGGTAAACCCTGATTGCACCATACAAACACTTCTTCTTACATTTGCCACTTGTCTCGTTCCGCCTGATCAGCCAGCGGATCATCGCCATATTCCTTTTCTTCTGTTTCTTCAGAAGAGGCAGCATCAGCTTTCGAAAGAAGTACTTTTTTCTTTCCATCTACCATACCCACCACCCCATTTTCTTCCAAAAGATGCATCAAGCGAGCCGCTCGCGGATAGCCAATACCAAAG
>CAYYET010000023.1:0-10782 GCA_964471075.1 uncultured Bdellovibrionales bacterium | reverse complement strand
CCTTATACTGCCTCAGCGATTATGAGTTTTGCGTATGGCGAAAATCATCTTGCATGGGATACTAATCTGAAACGGATTATTGGGAGGTTCTTTTATGGGGGAAAGCATTTAGTAGCTAATGAAGAATATTGGGAAGACAAGTTTCAGTTTCCAAAAAGGGAAATGAATGCCGCTCTCATGGATTTTGGGAGTGCCTTGTGTGTGGCTCGACCAAAATGCGAAGCCTGTGTACTCAAAAGTCAGTGCGTGTATTATCGAGAAAAAGGTAAACAGGAGTTGGTACAGAAAAAAACTCACTCCAAAAAGTCACGAGCCATCTCTGATTCAGACATTATTGTCTATCTTTTTCTTCACGAGCGTCATCAGAAATATTTTTCTTCCATCAAGAAATCGTTTAAGCCGTTCATTTTGCCCATAGGTTGTACCACGCGAGCTCTCATAAAGAAACATTTTTTGGAACAGTATGGATTAACCCTCTCGGTTCGTCCGCCACATAAGAATCTCATAATTTCTGGTAGACCAGTAGCATTGGTTAATGCCCAGATTTTATTAGGCCAACCAACTTTTACTACATTTTCGAAAAAAGCCATGGAAGAGTATAATAGAAAGAAATAAACAAGCTTTTTATGCAGGTAAAGTCACTCAATGTTTCTTTCTTCTTTTTTCTCTTTTTGGCAGTAGGAATATCTGTTTTTCTTATTTTTCAACCGTTTCTGACGGCTATTGTGGCGGCCGCTATTTTGACCGCTCTTTCAAAGCGTCCGTACCATTGGTTTGAGCGGGTACTGCACGGTCGGAGAGGATTGAGCGCTCTGCTTACCTGTCTTCTGGTGATTACCATTATTGTGACGCCGCTTTTCTTGACCCTGAGCCTGGCAGTAGGAGAGGCAAGTAATCTCTATCATCTGTTAACCCAAGAATCGACCCTCCAGTCATCGATAGAGAATACCGTATCGTCTGCCAAGAATATTCCCTACCTTAATACTTTCTTTGATACTGCCGCGTTTGATCAGGATCGTATTATTGCTGATATTCGTGAGCTGAGCCAAAACGCTCTTGGTTTACTTCAGGCGGCCTATCAGGGAATTACCCATTTTGTTTTCTGGGTATTCATTATGTTTTTTACCCTTTTCTATTTCTTAATCGATGGCAAGAAAGCGCTCCGGTCCCTTATGGATCTTTCTCCGCTGAAAAATGAACACGATAAGCTATTGGTAGAAAAATTTATTTCTATTAGCCGTGCGACGCTTAAAGGCACGTTGGTTGTTGGGGTAGTGCAGGGACTGCTTGGGGGTATTACTTTTTGGATTGCTGGTATTCCTTCCCCAGCTATTTGGGGCCTTATCATGATTCTTTTCTCGATTATTCCAATGATTGGTTCGACTATTGTATGGTTTCCTGCCGGTGTTATTCTGCTCTTTTTGGGTCAGTGGTGGCAGGGCATTTTTATTCTCTCTGTTGGCTTAGGAGTGATTTCGGTGGTTGATAACATTCTCCGGCCAAAGCTTGTGGGAAAGGATACCCAGATGCATCCACTCTTGGTATTCTTCGCTACCTTGGGAGGTATTACGACTTTTGGCTTGCCGGGCTTTGTTATCGGACCAATTATTGTCTCTCTCTTTATGGCTTTGAGTGAAATTTACAGTATTGAATTTCGTGATCAGCTGAAAGAGTACAATGAGTAGTGTATGATGGCGTGGTGGCAAAATATTTATGGGTATATAGATCCGATCGCTTTTAAGGTCGGTTTTTTTTCGGTACATTGGTATGCGTTATTTTGGCTCTTTGGATTTATAAGTGTCTGGTTTGCAGCCAAAAGATTGCGTCTGAAGAATTTAGGAGTGCTTACAGAAAAAGAATGGGGCGATGTTCTCCTCTTCTTATTTATTGGAGCCCTGCTTGGTGGACACATTGGGTATGGTCTCTTGTATCAGCCACTCAATTTTTTCTATTACCCTCTCCAGTTTTTTTCGCCCTACAGTTTTGAAACAGGAAATTGGATTGGTATTCGTGGTATGAGCTTTTATGGAGGTTTAATAGGAGTAGGAATAGCACTAGGGTTTCAGGCTCGGAAGTACCAAAAGGACTTTTTGGTGTTAGCAGATTTCGTTTCACTTTTGGCTCCGGTCGCTCTTTTCTTTGGTCGTCTGGGGAATTTTTTTAATCATGAGCTTCCAGGAAGAATCACGGTGGTTCCATGGGGAATACATATTCCAGTGCTTTCTCATGAGGCCATCCCTTTTATGGAGACGCTTCGTCATCCATCGGCACTCTACGAAGCATTTGGAGAAGGAGTCATTCTTTTTGTCTTACTCCTTTCCATTTCGAGAAAAACATCGCAACCTGGCCAATTGACAGCGTTTTTCCTGGTCGGCTACGGAACGTTTCGTTTTTTTCTGGAATATTTTCGAGAACTTGATCTTGGTACTAATTTTATTTTTGAATATTTTACCTTTGGGCAGATACTTTCATTGATAACAGCTCTCTCTGGAGCACTTTTTCTTCTCTGGCTCCGGAAAAAAAGACGTGTTACAATATCAGTGTAACTTTCCAAAATTTGGAAAGTCTGTTTTCAAAACAAACGCATGTATTCTTTGGAAGCCTCTTTGAAAGAACGAGCCAGAAAAAAGAACGGATCCCTGGATATTGTTTCTCTGAAACCGAAAAAATCTTTTGTGGCCCCTGTTCCTCTTCGTGAAACACCATCCTTTTCTTCTTGGAAAGGTCTTGATGGCGTTGTTCGTGAGCGGCAGACGCTCCTTGATCAATTGAAGCAAGATTCTTGGCAGCAAAATACTAAACGCTTGTGGCGTAAAGTTGAACTTTTTTCTCGTCGCATGAAGCGGGTCTTTGTAGCTCTTATGCCGGAACTGGCTCCGCATAAGATGCTGTACGGATCCATTGTCGGGGGGATTGCTTTTGGTATGGTCAGTATGGCTTTTATTGAGCACTTCTTTGGTCCCGGCGTGTTTGCTCGTTCGGAAGCGCCAGCCGTAGTGATGGAACAAGAGAAAACATCTACTGCCTCCGAAATGACTACTCTTCCTCAGGAGGCGAATTATGATCCAGAACAAGATGTCTTTTTTGAGTATTTTGGAGAGGTAACCAAAGAGAAATACGAGCAGAGTATTCGGGATATGGTGAAAGGGTACCCTATTGAGGCGATGCTCCCATATATTTTTAAGCAAGATCGTCTGACAGCTGCTTTTCTTATCGGAATTGCCAAGAAAGAGAGTAACTGGGGCAAGCGCATCCCTGTGCTTGATGGTCAAGACTGTTATAATTACTGGGGCTATCGAGGTATACGACGTATGATGGGCACCGGGGGACATACCTGCTTTAATAGCCGGCAAGATGCTGTGGAAACCGTTGCGGCCCGTCTCAATACCCTCATTAATTCCGAAAAATTGGATACCCCAGATAAAATGATTGTCTGGAAATGTGGCTTTAGCTGCCAGGGACACAGCCGTGAAAGCGTCAAAAAGTGGATTGCTGATGTTGACATGTACTTCTCCCAGTTGAGTGACGAATAAGGGGTCTGAAAATACTAAATTTTGCTTTATTCAAGCCATTTTTAAGAGAAAAAGTGGCTTTTTTCATTGACGGAAAAGGGGAAAACTGCTATCATCTGAAATACGTCCTTATTATGATTATTTCCCGAAATCCTCCTCGCGAGGGGTTCGGAAGTCAAATGAATAAAACACTGTTCCGGAGGGTCTGGTAGGTCTTTGGAGGCTGCAAGATGTGAACAGGTACTCTATGGGTGATATCGCGCGACGCGATAGATTAGCTGGAGGGCTATCACAATTGAAGCATTTTTCTCAAAAATATCCTTTTTTACTCAAAAAAGGCTTTTCGAATTTTACCCTTCTTTTCTTAGGAGTCACGGGCACCTTTTCTTCTTTACCGCCCATTGATACTCAAAACGTCATATCTTCAGAGGGAAAAGGAGGAGAAGTAAAAGAGGTACACGAAAAAGATTCTACTGCCTATGCCAAAGAGCTCTGTCTCTGGCAGAAGGACTTTTCTTTTTTTAACGACTTAGATCTTCAGAAAAAAGTGGCTGTAGAAGACATTCCTTGTAAGGAGGTTAAAGAAGGAGTAAAGATTGGTTCTTCGGAGAATACGGTCTCTTCTCAAAATATGGATAAGGATCAGTCTCTGGACCAAGAGATTCGAGATATGACTGCCGGGTACCCATTGGAAGTCATGGCTCCGACGATTGCTGAATACGATCGTAATGTAGCTGGTCTGATTGTTGGTATTGCTAAAAAAGAAAGTAACTGGGGAAAACGTGTTCCAGTAGATGTAAATGGTAAGGACTGTTTTAATTACTGGGGATTCAAAGGAGCAGGGAGTCGAGGAGTAGCCATGGGTCATGGTTGCTTTGGCAGTCCAGAAGAGGCTGTGCATGCGGTGGGAAATCGTATTGCTGAACTGGTGGATATCAAAAAGACGAGCGAACCAAAAAATATGATTATCTGGAAGTGTGGTTCTAGTTGTGCTACACATAGTCCTGAAAGTGTCCGGAAGTGGATTTCAGACGTAGATCTCTATTACCGCAAGATTGCCAAGAACTAATCCTCCGGGTACCCCTCGGAGGTTTTCTTTTTTCCAGGTATAATAGGAGATAGAAAGAAACATAAAAACCATTTATGACATGGGCAATTGTTGCGCTTCTCGGATATTTTTTTAATGCTGTTGCCGCTGTTTTTGATAAGTACCTGCTCTCTGACCGTATCCCGGCCCCGGCAGTGTATGCATTTTTTGTTTCCCTTTTTAGTCTTTTTTCCTTAGGTTTTATACCATTTGGTTTTCATCTCGTAGATGTGCATACTCTTGGGACCCTTCTTTTCTCGGGCTTTCTTTTTGTTTATGGCTTGGTAGCATTTTATACCGCTGTGAAACAGCATGAGGTCTCTCGAGTGTCTCCACTCGTTGGGACAGTGACCTCACTTGTTGCTTTTCTCGTGGTGTTTCTTCCGGGAGTTTCAGGGGAAGCTCATTTTAATATCTGGTATGGAAGCGCCCTTCTCCTGCTTATCGTTGGTGGACTGCTTATTTCTTTTGATCTTCCCTTGAGACAAGGGGAGCATATTTCCCGTTTTGTATTTATTGCGGGTATCTGTATTGGCTTTTCTTTAATTCTTTTGAAAAATGGTTATGCCGCTTCAGGTTTTGTGAGTGGTCTGGTCTGGTCACGCCTTGGCATGACTCTTGCTGGTTTCTCGCTGCTCCTTTTTCCTCATTTTCGAGCTCAGATTTTCTCCCAGTTTCAGGCACCACATCAATCCAAGCGAGCCGGGAGTACCGGAGCACTCTTTATCATCAATAAAACCGTTGCTGGTGTGGCTACTTTTCTTCTTTCGTATGCTACGTACTTAGGATCAGTTTCATTTGTTCAGGCACTTTCTGGAATGCAGTATGTTTTTCTTCTTTTTATGACTTTCCCGCTTTCTTTTCGATATCCGAAAATATTTGGCGAACGGCTCTCTTTTTGGGATTGGTTTCAAAAAATTGGAGCAGTTCTCGTTATTGGACTAGGGTTGTTTCTCGCTACCAAAAGTGGAATTTCTCTTTCTATTATCTAAATTTTATGAAGTCTTTTTGGTTATTCTTTAAAATAGTGTTCATGAGTATCCTCTTTGTCGTAGCGGCTGCGATACTTCTTTTTGGCTACTTTAATCTTCCTGGCCCTGCTCCCCGGGAAGATGTCAGTCTCGGTATGACTTTTTCTTCGAAGTATGCCGAAGGTCTGGGGCTCGATTGGAAAGAAACCTACTTGGCACTTTTGGACGAAGTAGGTATCCGGAAACTGCGTTTGCCTGTGTACTGGGATATTATCGAAAAAGAGCCAGGAGTGTATGATTTTTCTCAGGTAGACTGGCAACTGGAAGAAGCAGCCAAGCATCAGGCCGAAGTAATTCTTTCAGTGGGTCAGAAAGTGCCACGTTGGCCAGAATGCCATATTCCAGAGTGGGCCAAAGAAAGTGATACTACTCGTCGCGAAGCCCTTCTTTCTTTTATTGAAAAAACCGTTACTCGCTATCAGAATCAGTCAGTTATTACTACCTGGCAAGTAGAAAATGAGCCCTTTTTGGATTTTGGAATTTGTCCGGACTTTGATGTGAAACTTCTGGAACAAGAAGTAGCGCTGGTAAAAAAACTTGATCCAACACGTCCCGTACTACTGACAGACAGTGGAGAGCTTTCTTTGTGGTATGGAGCGGCCAGTCGAGGAGATGAATTTGGTACGACTCTCTATCGAGATATTTATAGTAAGCATGTGGGTGGTTATTTCACCTATCCAATCGGGCCAAATTTTTTCCGTTTCAAAGCCTGGATGGTAAAAACTTTTGCCAAGCAACACAATCTTATGGTCATTGAACTTCAAGGAGAACCGTGGGCCAGTGGCTGGCTTCCTACGGTGCCGCTTGAGGAGCAGTTTCTGACTATGAATGAAGTGAAGCTTCGAGAAAATGTTGATTATGCCCGGAGGGTAGGGTTCCATGACATCTATCTCTGGGGTGGAGAGTGGTGGTACTGGTTGAAAGTAAAGGGACATTATCCGGCTGTCTGGGATACAGGCAAAGAACTTTTTCAGAAATATGGCTCGTAAAAAGCAAGAACTCCTCCTGATCCTTCATAATATTCGCAGTGCTCATAATGTAGGAGCTATCTTCCGTACCGCTGATGGTGCAGGGGCGAAAGAAATTGTTCTTTCGGGTTATACTCCGGTGCCTCCAAAAAAAGGAGCGTTGTATCTTACTCCGGCTGACAAGGCCTTGAAGAAAACGGCTCTAGGGGCAGAAGAAACGGTTTCCTGGAAAAAGGTAGCACGGCTCACTCCTGTGGTGAATCGTTTGAAAAAGGAAGGTTATACAATCATTGGTCTGGAACAGGATTCGAAGAGTACAGATTATCGTTCTCCAGTGAAAGCATTGCGTGTAGCGCTTTTGGTAGGAAACGAAGTTTCTGGCATGGAAAAGAAAGTACTCGAACAGTGTGATGTTATTTTGGAAATTCCCATGCGAGGGAAGAAGAATTCTCTCAATGTTTCTGTAGCGACGGGCATTGCCCTCTATCAAATAACCAGTACAATAGAAAAGGACTAAAATAAAAAGTGTGTATGGCAGCAAAGAAAAAAGAAAAGATTGCAATTCTTGATATTGATGGTACGATTTTTCGTAAGAATCTTCATTTTGAACTGATCAACCAGTTAACCTGGATGAAAGTTTTTCCCGCTGAGGCTCGGAATAAACTGACTAATATCTATACTGGTTGGCTGGAACATCAAGGTCAGTACGAAGATTATCGTAAAGCACTGGTCACGCTGTACTCTCAGTACATTCGAGGCTGTTCTCAGAAAGATGTATTAGAAGCCAGTAAAATGCTTGTGCCGTTTCATGCCAAGCGCACCTATATTTATGCCGAACGTCTGATCAAGAAGCTCCGTGAAGAAAACTATCATCTCCTGGTTATTTCCGGTTCGCCGATTGAGGTGGTGGAAGAATATAATCGCCAGTATCTCAAGTTTGATGCAGCTTTCGGAAGCGTCTATACTGTAGATGAAGAAGGAAACTATACTGGCGAAGCCTCGTTTGAGCCTTCACGAAACAAGGGGGCATTGGTAGAGCAATATCTCTATGAACATAAACTCTCTCTCAAGGATTCTTACGGTATTGGCGATACGGAATCAGATATTACCTTCTTGAAGCTCGTCGAACATCCCATTGCCTTCAATCCTAATCAAAATCTGAAAGAAGCAGCGGAACAAAATGGTTGGAAGATTATCGTAGAAAAGAAAGATGTTATTTATGAAATAAGTGATCACTGTACTCCTTCCAAGAAAGCAACCTTATGAACCTGAATTCCTCCATCGACAATTTTTTGAAGAAAACGGTGTGGCTGTGGCTGCCGTTTTATGCTTTTTTCCATCTCATTCAAGAATTCGGTGAGCGCAAGAAAAAGTAATCTTTGTTGTATGAGTTCTTTTGTATCTTGGTGTCGCTCTTCTCGAATCATGGCTCTTGCGCTCCTGCTTCTCTGGATGGCGGTGATTTTTTCTTTCTCCACTTTGGCTGGTAAGGCTACGGTCGGACCACCACCACTGTGGTATTTTCTGGAACGCAAAGGAGCTCACGTCTTTGAGTATGCGCTCCTTATGTTTCTTTCTTTTCGCTTTTTTCGCCTTTCTTTTACCAAGGAATCGCTTCTTCATATTTTAGCCATAGCTGCTGTCTTTTCTCTCATGTATGGAGCAACCGACGAACTTCATCAGTTTTTTGTTCCCTTACGAGGTTCCAAGTTGTCTGATGTTGGTATTGATGGGATAGGTATTCTCTGTGCAGGATTGATCACTTTCTACTGGCACAAAAAGAAACACCGCCGGTAGGGCGGTGTTGTGACGAGAGAAGCTCTTTACTTAGCGAACCTTTTCGACAAAGGCCTTAAAGGTTTCAGGATTTTCAACAGCCATTTGAGACAGAACTTTGCGATCGAGTGCAATGTTCTTTTTGGTTTCCAGGGCAATAAAACCACTGTAGGTCAAACCGTGCATACGCAAAGCGGTATTGAGCCGGGTGATCCACAGGCTACGGAATGATCGTTTCTTCGCACGGCGGTCGCGGTGAGCGTACTTGCCAGCTTTAATAACAGCTTCCTTCGCTTTGGTGAAGAGGTTTTTTCGTCCCCAGCGGTAGCCTTTAGCGGCTTTGAGGATATTCTTGTGGCGTTTCTTGGTCATTACACCACGCTTGATTCTCGTCATAATCGTGTCTCTTAAAGGGTCTTACTTACTTCTTTCATTATTTCCCGTAGGGGAGGGCGTTCTTCCAGATATTCTTCTCTTCGGTCTTAAAGATGCTCTGATCTTTGCGCTTAGCGCGGGTCTCATCACCGGTATTGCGGGAATTGTAATGGTTCTGTCCGGTTGAGCGACGCTTCAATTTTCCGGTACCAGTCACTTTTACTTTCTTGGCGACTGCTTTTCTGGTTTTTAGCTTTGGCATAAGAGTACTCTCTAGATGATATTATTCGGGAACGATCAGGGCATTGAAACCCATAGGACCGCGCTTTACTTCTTCTTCAAAACGATGAGGAATGGCGATGCTTTCGAGGAAGGCAATGAGGTTTTCTTTGGCTTTGTCCTGCATGGCCTTTTCGCGACCACGGAGTACGATTTCGATTCGCACCTTGCTGCCTTTCGAAAGGAATTTCTCCGCCTGAGTCTTTTTGAAATAGAGATCGTGTTTGTCAGTGCGGAAACCAATACGGATACCTTTCGTTTCTACCTTCTTCTGTTTCGCCTTTTGCTGCTGTTCTTGCTTGGCTGCTTTGTACTGAAGCTTGCCGTAATCAGTAATTTTGCAGACAGGGGGCGTAACAAGCGGAGAGACTTCCACTAGATCAGCTTCTTGCTCTTGGGCCAGGGCGATGGCATCAGCCGTTTTCATGACGCCGCGGTTTTCACCGTTAACATCAATGACCATGACTTCGGGAGCCAGAATCTTTTCATTGATACGTGCCTGTTCCTTGACCTGAACTTTTGGTTTGGGGCGATTGTGACGTCTTCGTCTCACTTTCGTGTTTTTAAAAATTGGTGGAGTTGATGGGAATTGCACCCATGTCCAGAGAAGTTTTTCCAAAATATTCTACAAGCGTAGTCAGTCTTAGGTACGGATAAGAGGTAAAAGATCGACGAAACCCTCTTACGAGTCTTCCTTTTGCAATACATTCAGAAAGAAAAAGGAAAAGAAATTCTTTCGTCACGTCTCGATGTTATGACACCAGAGGTTCCTTACCGAGAATCAGGATTCTGATGGCCTTCGCAATTAAGCGAGAGCAAGACTGAAAGAAGGAGCAAAAGCTTTCGCGATTGCATTCTTGGTCTTAGTGATGAAGTTTGCAGTTATCATCGTGAGAGCGAGATTTACGACCAGTGCCCTCAAGGTCGGCTTGCCTATTTTGAAAGTACTACCTGTCGAGTCTAAACAACCCCGCGTGCCATGCTTTCTTTTCAATAGTGAAAGTAGTGCAGGCGCAATTGTTTAGTGAGCACGCATCGCTCGAGCAATACGACGCTTCGCTTCTCGTTTTCCGATATCACTGCGGCGATCGTATTCCTTTTTCCCCTTACCAACAGCGAATTCAAGCTTCACAAGTTGTTTCTTAGTATACAACCGAATTGGGACCAATGTCAAGCCTTCGGTTCGGGATTTTCCGATAAGAGAGCGAATTTCTTGTTTGCGAAGGAGAAGCTTTCGTGGTCTGGTATCGTTATGTTTGGTTTCTTTATGAGCCTGTGTGTAACGAGGAATGAGAGCATTGGTTAAATAGAGCTCGTTCCCGCGTACGGTAACAAAGGCGCCTTTGAGACTGGCATGGCCCGTTTTGACTGATTTTACCTCTGCTCCAGTCAATACTAAGCCCGCCTCGTAGTGTCCTTCGAGGGCGTAGTCAAATGTCGCACGCTTGTTGTGAGCTATCGTTTTCATGGCTCTACTTTCCCATATTTGGCTCAAATAAGCAAGTTTTTACCTCAGACCATTGACTTTTTTGGAAAAAGGAGCATAATTATACGTTACGAGCTTTTTCGTGACACCAACTGACAGGAGTGAAAGCATGGCCCTGCCTAAGCCGTATTGGAAGCCAATCAGTCCCGATGGCCCTTGGCCTCACCCAGCCTTCCTGGAAACTGATGCGTGGAGCCAGGTCACCAACGTGGTGATGGTGATTGTAGCGGTCGGTACGTTTGTCGCCTTCTTTCTGTCCATCATCGCT
>CAYYET010000022.1:0-11011 GCA_964471075.1 uncultured Bdellovibrionales bacterium | reverse complement strand
TTATTAAGTCTGGATCATTGTCTCGAGGAGAGCGGCTCGCAAAGTACAATCGCTTGTTAGAGATTTATCAATCTACCCATTAAAGTATGTGGTTTCATAAGAAAACAGACGTTATTTGTATCGGTTCTGCCTCCAAGGATATTTTCTTTCCGACCGATGAAGGAGTAATTCTTGAGACTCCAGAAGACATTACGGCCAAGGAAAAAATTGCTTTTGAGTTGGGAGGAAAGTACCGAGTTGCTGATCGCTATGAAGCTATAGGTGGGGTAGCAGCGAATACTGCTATTGGACTTTCGCGTTTAGGTTTGCGGAGCGCTTCATATAGTTGTGTGGGTAATGATGAGATGGGCCGATTTATTCTTGATGAACTAGAGAAGGAAGGTGTGTCCATTGATTTGCTCACTCGTTTTGACGATGCCAAGACGGACCTCTCGGCTATTATTGTTCTTATGGCAACAGGAGACCGTACTATTTTTCATAATCGTGATGCCAATGAGCGATTAGCGGTAGTGGCAGAAAAACTGACGAATACAGAATGGCTTTTAGTGAGTGCTTTAAATGGTGAGTGGGAAAAGAATCTTGATACGGTTCTCAGTCTGAAGGAACAAGGCAAGAAATTAGCCATGAATCCAGGACAGCACAATATTAAAGAAAATCCAAAGCGTATTTTGGAAGCTTTGCAGTCTGTTGATGTGCTTCTTTTAAACAAAGATGAGGCGATTGAGCTACTTCTTGCACAAACATCGAAACCAAGTAACGAACAACTGAATGACGAGCGATTTTTGTTGCAGCAACTCTTTGCCGCGGGAGCCAAGGTGATCGGTATGACTGATGGAAAGCGTGGTTCGTGGGGTTATGATGGCAAAGAATACTGGCATTGTCCGATTCATACCCGAACCAGCGTTATTGATAGTACCGGAGCGGGAGATGCCTTTGGTTCAGGTTTTCTAGCAGCGTACATCAGTGGCAAGACGGTAGCAGAATGTCTCAAGTATGGGATGGCCAATAGTGGTAGTGTCGTAGGTTTCTATGGTGCTATTCAGGGCTTACTGACACCTTCTCTGATGGAAGAGCTCGTGCGAAAGATCACCCCAGAGCGTGTATAATAAAAGAAAGAAAACACAAAAGGTGTTATGGGATTATTTTCCTGGAAACAAGAATCCGACCTCGTCTTAGCGCTTGATATTGGTACGGAAGTTGTCAAAGCCTTGATTTTGCGTATCGACAAGCATGAACATCGAGGGGTAGTCATTGGTGTCGGACGTGTTCCTCAGAAGGTAGGCAACATGCAAAGCGGCGCTGTTTCTGATATTAGCGGAGTTATTGAATCTTCTCGCCAGGCTATTGCTATGGCCAAAGAAAAGGCTGGTGTGAAGCGGGTAGAAAAAAGTATTATTGGTATTGCCGGAGAACTCGTCAAAGGAACGACGACCACTGTTCATTATGAACGGGTCAATCCAGAAATGCATATCGGTATTCCGGAGCTCAAGATGATTATTCAAAAAGTTCAAGAAAAAGCCTACGAACGTATTAAACGTCAGCTGGCCTGGGAAGTCGGAAAAGATGATATCGACGTGAAATTGATCAATGCTGCTATTGTCGATGTCCGCATTGATGGCTATCCGGTGATCAATCCGGTGGATTTTCAGGGGCGTGAAGTTTCCATGAGCGTGTTCAATGCCTATGCGCCGATTGTTCATTTAGGAGCTCTAGAAACCATTGCTGATGAACTCAATCTTGATCTGCTCTCTATTGCGGCCGAACCCTATGCGGTGGCTCGTTCTATCGAAGTCGCTGACATGCTTGATTTTAGTGCCATATTTATTGACGTTGGTGGAGGAACCACTGATATTGCTGTAGTACGCAATGGTGGACTGGAAGGGACAAAAATGTTTGCTTTAGGTGGACGCGCTTTTACCAAGCGTCTAATGCAGGAGTTTCAAGTGAGCTTCGATGTAGCAGAACGTATGAAGATTGATTATGCTCAGAATCGGTTGAAAGGCGAAGAAGCGGAACGTATTGCTACCTTGTTTGCAGATGATTGTCGCATTTGGTTGGGGGGAGTGGAATTATCCCTTCTCGAATTTGCAGAAACCGATCTTTTGCCACCACGCATTTTCCTCTGTGGAGGTGGTTCTGCTCTCCCGGGCATCAAGCAGGCCTTGGTGTCACAAGAATGGTCCACTTTTCCTTTTCCTAAAGTGCCACAGGTTTCATACCTTCAACCTCGTGATGTGGCTCGTATTACTGATGAGACGGGAGAGTTGAATAACCCTCAGGACATGACACCTATTGGCTTGGCACATCTTGCTTTACTTGATTCAATAGAGGAAGAGAAAATGCTTTCGAGTATCTTGCGTCGCAGTGTGGAAGCTTTGGAGAAAAAATAATCGCTCATTTTATGCCACAAACATTTTACATCGAAAACGACGAAGAAATTATCTCAGTTATTGGTCGTTTACGTCAGTCGTCTTCGGAGGAGAATTATTTTATTTTCCCTAAGCGCTCATTAGTATTACAAAGCGTCATTAACCTTCGCCTCTTTCAACGGGAAGCAGAAAAATTAGGAAAAAAGGTTATTGTAGTGACGCAAGACGAAACCGGAAAAGCCTTGGCAGAAAAGGCCGGGCTTCTCACTGAAAACTATTCTGATGATTTCTCTCGAAAAAACAACCATCTAGAACTAGCAGCTACTCCTGCTGAAAAGAAAGTGTCCGTACCTCGAGCGCCTCTTTCTGAAAAGAACGCTCCTCGTTCAGAGGAACTAGGAAGTAGTGATTTTTATAGTGGTACTGGGTCAAACTCTATTCGTCCCGTTGCTTCTGCTCCTGCTACTCCTCCGCTTCAGACTCTACGTGTACGCAATGCTTCGCCAGAAAAACAAACCAGTTTGAACTCAACACGGTTTGCTGAGCAAGAACAACAGAGAATGATGTCCACTCAGAAACCTCCGGTAGCTATGCCCTCTCGTGGAGAAATGACGGGAGGAACTACTTTTGCTCAAGCGGCCACACCGGCTCGAGAAACACGTCTCAAGAACTTTTTTGGAAACGGAGGAATGCAATCTCCTGCTCCGGTACGAACAACGCCAGAAAGAAAGCCGGTCCCTGCCTCTCCTTCAGTAGCCGTAGGGTCCAAAAAAGTAAAAGGCATTTTTCTCTTATTAGGAGGTGTTTCCTTTCTGTCTCTTGTGGGAGTATTGGTTTTCCTTTTCCTGCCGAAAGCCGAAGTGAGAGTGATTCCTTACAAAATAACTCAAAACGTGGATCTGCAATTTGATGGCCGTTCGGAAGGGGTCATAGCTGAAGAAAATATCTTGCCGGTACGGGTCATTGAAAAACAGGAAGAAGTGGTATTTTCTGCCAACGCGACCGGTACTTCGACGGGCACAGCTCAGAAAGCTCGGGGAACGGTAGTGATCTATAACCGCAATGGCAGTGATCCTCAATCATTGGTAGCTACTACTCGTCTGGAGGCTCCTGATGGAAAAGTGTTCCGACTCGTGAGCGGCGTAACGGTACCCGGCATGACCAATGGTCAGCCAGGAGCGATTGAAGCTTCGGTGGTGGCGGATCAGGTAGGATCAGAATATAATATTGCTGCCACGACCTTTACTATTCCAGGATTCAAGGGTAGTCCTAAGTACGATAAGTTTTCTGCTCAATCAAGTAAGGCAATGGCGGGTGGAGGTGATGCTTCTGGTGCTGATCTCAAGATTATTTCCAAGGAAGATATTGAAAAAGCAGAAACTCAAGCCAAAGAAAAGGCTAAGCAAGCCTATTTGGATGCTGTTCAAGGTGAACTATTAGGAGGGGAACGAGTTCTTGAGGAAAATCTCGATATTGTTCCTACGGGTACGTTGACACCACCACTTTCTGGTACGGTTGCCACTTCTTTTGAGTATCGCAACGCCTTTCGTGTCCGTGGATTTATTTTCTCGGAAGAGGCTATTAAGCAGAAGATTACTGAAAGTGGTGAATCGAAACAAGGAAATGTTACCTTTCAACCGAAGAATATAGCACTCTCCTATGGCGAGGCCATTCCTGACTATGATGCCAAAAAGATTCGGCTCAAGGTTCATGCCACGATCGATGCTGAGTCAGTTATTGATACCGAAAAACTTCGTAGCGCTATTGCAGGAAAAAGTACCGACGAAATCAATGCTATGCTTGCTTCTTTTCCAGAGATTAAGAAGATTGAGATTGTCTTCAAGCCACAATGGTTCTCTTCAACCGTGCCAAGCTCTGAAAGTCGAGTGACGGTAGTTGTTGAGCCCGGCAGTGCCAACTAGCAGGTTGATTTTCTCCCTATCTTCTGGTACTATCGGGTATCAGCTAAAGGATATTTTTATGACTGACGAAGAAGGAAGAACAGGAGCAGGAGAGCGCCGTCGTCTGGAAACGGAACTTTTTTCGTTTGAAGGAGAGCGCAGCAGTCTGGAGCGTAAGAAGCAGGACAAAGAAATAGAAATGACTCGTATCAAACGGGATATAGCTCATTTGGAAGCAGAGCTTGATGAGAAGAAAGCGGAAATAACTGCTTTGGATCGGCAAATTTTTGATATCAATAGTGAAATTTCTCAACTCAAGAAAAAGATGAATACTCTGTAATGACTATGCAAACCAACGAACTGCGTGAGAAATATCTGAAGTTTTTTGAAAGCAAAGGACACGCGATTGTTCCGTCGGCTCCGCTGGTGCCGGAAAATGATCCCACAACGCTTTTTACCGGATCAGGAATGCAGCCAATGGTACCGTACCTTCTGGGTGAGAAGCATCCAATTGGTGTGCGACTGACTGACTCGCAGAAATGTTTCCGTAGTCAGGATATTGAAGAGGTGGGCGATAATCGTCACACGACATTTTTTGAAATGCTTGGAAACTGGTCGTTGGGAGATTATTTCAAACAGGAACAAATTGCCTGGATGTGGGAATTTTTGACTAAAGAGCTTAAACTTGATTCTTCAAAACTTTACTTCACATGTTTTAAAGGGAATAACGAGTTGGGTATCCCGAGAGATAATGAGTCTGCAGAACTTTGGAAAAAACTCTTTAAAGAAGAGGGTAAAGAAGTAAAGATAGGGGAAAATCCTGAAATGAATGGTATTCAGGAGGATGAGCATATTTTTTATTATTCAGAATATAAAAACTGGTGGAGTCGATCGGGAGTGCCTAGTAATATGCCAGTAGGTGAGCCCGGTGGTCCAGACACGGAGATGTTTTGGGATTTTGGAGTAGAGCTCGGGCTTCACGAGCAGTCTTCGTGGAAAGATGAGCCCTGTCACGTGAACTGTGACTGTGGCCGCTTCATGGAAATTGGGAACAATGTTTTCATGGAGTATAAAAAGACTGAACATGGCTTCGAAAAACTTGTTCAGAAAAATGTGGATTTTGGCGGTGGACTCGAGCGTATGGCTGCGGCTGTAGCTAATGATCCTGATGTCTTTCAAACCCCGTTTTTTAATGATGCGCGTAATGCTTTAGAAGAAATAACAGGAAAGTTTTACGGAAGTGATGATGAAGTAACCTATGCTATGCGAGTGATACTTGATCATATTCGAGCCGCAGTCTTTCTCATTGGTGATGGAGTTTTGCCATCAAATAAGGATCAAGGGTATTTTGTTCGTCGTCTTATTCGACGAGCGGTTCGGTACATGAAAAAACTCGAAAGCACTCTTTCTATGAAAAGGGTGGTAGAAACATTTATTGAAACGTACAAAGAGACGTACATTCAACTTAAGGAAAAGAAACGTGATATTTTGAATGAAATTGAGTTGGAAGAAATGAGATTTCTTTCAGCTATTGATAAAGGTCTTAAGGAATTTGAACTTCGTAAGAAGAAAGGTGAAATAAGTGGGAAGGATGCTTTTGATTTGTTTACAACCTATGGCTTCCCTTTGGAGCTGACAGAGGAACTGATTCGTGAAACTGGGGGATCTGTGGATCGTCGGGCTTTTGAAGAAGAATTTACAAAACACAAGGATCTTTCTCGTACGGCGAGTGCAGGGAAGTTCAAGGGTGGTTTGGCAGGAGATGGTCCAAAGATTACGGCGTTTCATACAGCCACGCATCTTATGTTAGCGGCTCTTCGGAAAGAACTAGGACCAGATGTTCATCAAGCTGGATCCAACATTACTGAAGAGCGTACTCGTTTTGATTTTACCTATCCGGAAAAAGTATCTCGTGAAGTCTTGGATCGGGTGGAAAACTACGTCAATGAAGCTATTGGAGCCAAAGCCCCAGTAACTATTGCTGTTATGCCGAAAGAGGAAGCTAAAGCCAAAGGGGTAGAAGGAAGTTTTTGGGAAAAGTATCCAGATAAGGTGAATGTCTACCAGGTCCAGGCTTCCGATGGGAAGATCTATTCTCAGGAACTGTGCGGGGGGCCTCATGTGACCAACACTGAGGAGATTGGCGCCTTTGGACGCTTCAAAATTATCAAGGAAGAAGCCTCTTCCGCTGGGGTAAGGCGGATCAAAGGAGTCTTTGAAGCAGGGGTTTGACAGGAAGGGTGAAAACGTGTAGAGTGTACAAGTATCTAAATGACACATTTTTGAGCGTATGTTGGCGATTATTAGGACTGGTGGAAAGCAATACAAGGTTTCCGAGGGGGACAAAGTCAAGATTGAAAAGCTGGACCAAGAAGTAGGTGCTGCCGTGAAATTTGAAGTGCTTTTTGTCGGTGACGACAAGGTGGCTCACGTTGGTACCCCGGTTTTGGAAAAAGCAGTTGTTGAAGGTAAGATTGTGGCTCAGGATCGCCATGATAAGGTAAAGGGCGTGAAGCACAAGCCAAAGAAGCGTTACCTGGTTCGCTATGGACATCGCCAGTCTTACACTGAAGTAGAAATCACCAAAGTTTCTGCCTAATTGAAGAAAATGAAAACGAGCTCGGATGTTCCGGGCTCGTGTTTTTTTGCCTTATTCAGGACTTGGGCTGAGAAGGGAGTTCTTGCCATGGGGCCAGGCCTTCGGGCAGGACACCTTGTTGCACTCCAGAAGCTCGTGCTTCCAAAGCAAGGAGAGACGTCCCTTCAACAGAATGCCCTGGCTCGATGGTGATCGGCAAATGCATCACCGACTGAAAACGTCCGGGTACTCTGTGCTGAGGGTGACCTTCATCAGGCGTGAAGGGGACAAGTTCTACCAGGGTCCCATCTGCAAGTCGCGCATAGGGCATTTTCGTCTCCTGTGGGTTGTAAGAACAATGTTTAGAATTATGCCAGTTCCTTTCGATTTGTCAAGGCCGCGCTTAAAGTAAGTTCATCCGCATACTCAATATCTCCGCCAGTGGCCAGACCCCTTCCAATACGTGTAATTTTGACCCCTAGAGACTCTAACTTCTTCTTGAGGTATAAAGCCGTCAAATCACCTTCAGTAGTGGGATTGGTGGCCAAAATAACCTCTGTAATACCGTCATCATGGACCCGGTGTAAAAGTTCGGTAATGTGGAGATTACCGCTATTATCACTTTTTCCCGTTTCGATTAACCCTCCTAGGCAGTGGTAGAGACCAGAATAGATACCCAGACGTTCTAGAGCAATAACATCCAGGGGTTCTTCGACCACACACAACACACTCTGATCACGTCGGCTATCAGCACAAACAGCACACAGTTCATTCTCGGCAATATTGAAACAGCGCGTACAGCTTTTCAGGCGTGGTAGTTCTTCCAGACTCTCGGCAAAGTTTTGAAGCCTCTCCGGATCTTGTTTGAAAAGATAGAGTACGATCCGTTCTGCCATTTTTGGTCCCACAGAGGGCAGGGCGGAAAAATGAGCAATGAGCGATTGGAAAGCTTTTGGGTACAACATACAAACGTTTTAGTTTTCGTGGATTTTTTCCAGGGATTTGAACGTGGTGGAGTTTTCTTCGAAGTAGAGGGAAACCTTGCCCACCGGACCATTACGATGCTTCGCGACAATGATATCAGCAATATTCTTATTAGGGGTATCTGGCTTCACGCGATCTTCACGGTAGAGGAACATGACAACGTCAGCGTCTTGTTCAATAGAACCAGATTCACGCAGATCGGACAGTTTTGGGACCTGATCAGGGCGAGATTCTACCGCACGCGACAACTGAGAAAGGGCAATCACGGGAATGTTGAGTTCGCGGGCTAACTGCTTGAGTCCTCGAGAGATTTCAGAAATTTCTTGAACACGGTTGTCTCCACTGCGACTACGACCTTCCATAAGCTGGAGATAGTCCACAATGATCAATCCGAGATTATGTTCAGCCTGTAGACGGCGGGCCATAGTCCGCATTTCCATGATATTGAGCGAGCCAGTGTCATCAATAAAGATAGGTGCTTCAGAAAGAACACCCATAGCGTCAGAGATCTTTTCAAAATCATTATTTGGTCCTTCACTTGAGAGTTTACCGGTACGTAGTCGCCACAGATCGATTCCAGCCTGAGCCGCAATCATACGATCCACCAGCTGATCGGCTCCCATTTCCAGAGAGAAAACTCCCACTGGTACTTTACTGTGGACTCCTACCTGTCGGGCGATATCCAAAGCAAATGTTGTCTTTCCGACAGACGGACGAGCAGCCAAGATAATGAGGTCAGATTTTTGAAGTCCGGCGAGCAAGTTATCAATGTCAGGGAAGTGGGTTTGTACACCACGGAAAGCGTGATCGCTCTTGTGGAGTTCATCGATACGATTGAAGGCGACTTCCAAAATAGATTTGATCGGGACGAAGTCTTGCTTGATGTACTTCTGAGAAACCGCAAAGACTTTCTGTTCTGCTTCATCGAGGAGTTTTTGGACATCTTCTGATTCGTCATACCCCATCTCAACGATGTCACTGGCAGCACTAATCAAACGGCGCAAGAGAACCTTCTTCTGAACTACTTTGGCATAGTGCACAACGTTGGTTGCAGAAGGTACGGAGTTTACCAAAGAAGCGAGATAGCTTGAGCCTCCCACTCGTTCGAGTTGTCCCTTTTCTTCAAGCTTGTTAGAAAGTGACAATACATCAATAGGTTCACGTTCTTCATAAAGCGCGAGCATCGTTTCATAGATGAGATTGTGATCATCTTTATAAAAATCGCCAACCTTGAGCAAATCAGCCACTTTGATGATGGCGTCTTTGTCGAGCATGAGTGAACCCAAGACCGAAGCTTCGGCCTCCAGGTTATGGGGCGGGATACGAACGTGATCAGCTTTGTTTGCCATAGTTTCTGTATTATAACGCGGGTTTAGGGAAGGAGCTAGAGATAGGGGATAAGTGGATAGCTGAAAAAGCCCTAACGATTCGAGGCTTGACAAAAGGATAAAAAAGGAGTATAATGAGAATCTGTACGTAAAGAGGCGTGCAGATTCCAACAATCCTACAGAGGAGATCAGCATGAAGCTGAGTCTGAACTACCAAAAGTTTCTGAAGGCTGTGATGGCCGCCATCTTGGCCGTCGGAGCTTTCCTGGCCCCGGTGCTTTCCAAGCGTCAGCGGCAAGCGCCTCCCACGGTCGATACCATGGCAAAGGACATGGTTGATCACGGGATGTTCTGAACAACAAAGGCCGGCAGTCCATCGCGACGCCGGCCTTCAACATTTTTTGCCTATATTTAGCTTATATTTTTTTCAAACGATAACCACGGGCTGTGTCTTCTACATGATAGCCGTGGCTTGCAATTTCATCACGCAGACGATCTGACTCAGCAAAATCTTTATTCTCCCGAGCCTTTTCACGAGCTTCGGCAAGAGCCGTGACTTCAGCAGAAATAGTTTGATTTTCTTTGACGAGGCCAAAGAAGAAAAATATTTTCTCAAAAACTGATACTAAAACATGGCTGTTGATGAGTTCATTCGTATCGAGGGAAGTGTTTATCTTTTTAGTGAGCTCTAGTGTGAGAGCAAGTGCTTGAGGAGTATTGAGATCATCCTGTATGGCTTCTCGGATAGCATTTAGCTCAACAGTTCCATCAAATCCATTCGGGTTGCTTATTTTTTTCTGATGACCATTCGTAAGACGATCAACTACTCCAAACAAGGCTTCTTTATTTTTTTTCGCCTGTTCCAGAGCCTCCCAAGTGAAATTCATCTGACTGCGATAGTGAGCACCCAGAAGAAGCATGCGGAAATCCATGGGACTAAAACCGCGTTCTTGTATATCTTCCAAAGTATAAAAATTTCCTTTGGACTTCGACATCTTCATTCCATCAACCATCATGTGGCGAGTATGAAGGAAGTATCGGACAAAGGGTTTTCCGGTCACGCCTTCTGATTGGACGATTTCTGCTTCGTGATGAGGGAAAATATTATCTTCACCACCCGTATGAATGTCGATCGTGTCGCCGAGGTATTCCATACTCATGGCGCTACACTCAATGTGCCAGCCGGGATATCCTTCGCTCCAGGGTGAGGACCAGTGCATCAAATGTCCTGCCGGAGCTTTGAGCCACAAGGCAAAGTCCCAAGGATTTTTTTTGTCAGGATGTTCTTCCAGGCGTGCTCCTACTTCCAAATTTTTCAACGTGTTTCCAGAGAGCTTTCCGTAGTCAGGAAACGTGGTCACGTCCAGAAAAACGTTACCATTTTTCTCATAGGCGTGTCCTTTGGCAATCAAAGCCTCAATGAGAGAAATCATCTGTTTAATATGGGCAGTGGCCCGAGGAAAATAATGAGCGGGCTCAATATTCATGGCTCGTTCGGTATCGAGGGCGTATTTCTCATAAAAGAGAGCAATCTCCTCTGGAGTTTTCTTTTCTTTGAGTGCTTTTTTCTCAATCTTATCCTCGCCGCTATCTCCCTGGGCAATATCATCGGCGGTCAAATGTCCCACATCGGTAATATTTTTGATTAAACGTACTTCATAGCCAATATCTTCGAGGACTCGCCGGAGAGTATCAGCAAAAACATAGGATCGAATGTTCCCAATATGAATGTAGTCGTAGACCGTCGGACCACAAACATACATACCCACTTTTCCAGTGTTGAGCGGGACGAATTCCTCCTTCTTTTTTGAGAGAGTATTGTAGACAATCATTGTCCTATTATAGCGCCCA
>CAYYET010000021.1:2095-11114 GCA_964471075.1 uncultured Bdellovibrionales bacterium | reverse complement strand
TATCGTGATTGGACCAGGAAGTCATTATTGTGCCATTATTCCTAATCTACTCGTTCCTGGTATTGCCGAAGCCCTCAAAAAAACAAAGGCCAAAATTGTTTATAACTGCAATCTTGTTTCCAAGAAGGGACAGACAGATCATTTTTCGCTTGAAGATTATGTTGATGTTTTACACGACATGATTGGCAGTGAATGTGTTGATTACGTGACCTACAATACTGGCCGACCATCAAAGCGTCTTCTGGAAAAATATGCCAAGGAAGGTACTATTGTCCCTTTTGAGAAAAAGAAAAAAGCATATCCGTATAGAATTATTCAAACAGATCTTTTGAGTAAGGAGGTACCACGTCGTAGAAAAGAAGACAAAATTGCTTCTACTCGCTCCTTTATTCGTCATGATGCTGAGCGTCTTGCCAAGGTTCTGGTCATGCTCCTGGAGCTTGAGGGCTATGAAAGTATCTTAAAGGATATTATTTAAGGCTTAGATAAGGGAAAAGACGAAGTATTTGATCCAAGAC
Organism: uncultured Bdellovibrionales bacterium; assembly: GCA_964471075.1. Taxonomy (GTDB): domain Bacteria; phylum Patescibacteriota; class Minisyncoccia; order Moranbacterales; family UBA1568; genus UBA1568. The sequence goes on along the minus strand of CAYYET010000021.1, from coordinate 10,596 downwards.
CCTTGACAGGATTGGCAAGATATGCTATCATCTGGAGTAAAGTTCTTTTATTTCGTATGCTCTTCTTAAGAGCTAGTGGACGATTTTGGCTTTATAAAAAGGCCACAGTCGCCCGCCAGCTCTGAGAGGAGAGGGTAGGGAAACGTGATGTTCATGTTCAACGGCAACCCACTGGAGGTCCAACGATGAAACTGAAACTCCTGGCACTGGCGCCCGCGATGAGCGCGATGTATTCGATGCAGCACCTGGCCGCGACCCGCTTCACCGGCGACCCGCCGACCGCCAATACCGGCATCTGCAAGATCAGCGACGGCACCGGCGAGCTGGGCGGCGGCGTGGCCAAGAAGGAGGTGTTCGGCTCGGCCGGCAGCAGCGCGATGGTCGACAGCATCATCTACAGCGGCCACAGCGACGGCGCGCCCATCGGCTCGGGCGCCAGCATCATCTCCAAGCGCGACGCCGGCCTGCGCATCACCTGACGCGCGGCGGCCCGTTCCCCTGTAGTCCTGTCCCTGATGGACAGTGATACTGATTGCCCCCGGATCCATCGGATCTCGGGGGCGTCATCATTTTTGACAGAAGAAAGAGTAAAAGTTAGACTAAAGGTACAGAGTGAGCTCTGTTTTTTTGTACTTAAAGAGATATCATGGCGAATTTTACCCTTACTTTAAAGAAGAGAGAAACCGTAGCAGATGGAACAGAATTGTTCGCGTTCGAGAAGCCAGCAGATTTTTCTTTTGAAGCCGGACAGTACGTGGCTTTTCTTTTGCCAAAGCTCATAGCGCCAGACAATCGGGCTGGTGTACGTTCTCTTTCCATTTCTTCCGCTCCGTACGAAGAAGAGCTGTATTTCACCGTTCGCAAGAGTGAAAGTGGTTTCAAGCAGACTCTTTTTTCACTGAAGCCGGGAGATACTGCTCTCGCTACCAAAGCCATTGGTCATTTTACGCTGTCTCATGCAGCTGATGATTTACCAATTATCTTTTTGGTAGGAGGTATTGGCATCACGCCGGTGCGCAGTATTTTAAAGCAGGCGGAACATGATGGGAGTGATCGATCCTTTACGCTCTTGTACTCCAATCGCTTTGAAAAGGATGCGGCGTTTCATGAGGAAATGAAAAATCTGAAGCTCTCACATTTCCGTTACGTGACTACTCTTTCTCAGGAAACTACGCCTTGCGCAGAAACCAATGAAGAGCGCGGTTATATTTGTGAAGAGATGCTGCGAAAGTATGTGCCAGAAGTCACCAATGCTTGGTACTATCTAGTAGGAGCCCCAGCCTTTATTGAAGCCATGGAAAAGACGCTTACAGAGATGGGTGTTGCCAAAGACCGCCAAGTGTGCGATCCTTTTACGGGTATGGCTCAGGCGCCAAAGAAATAGTTCTCCATAAGCGGGCGTCGTATAGTGGCTTATTATATCAGCCTTCCAAGCTGAGGATGCCGGTTCGATTCCGGTCGCCCGCTCTAAGTAAAAAAAACTCTAGTAAAGAGTTTTTTTTGTTTTTTTCTATCATTTCCTTCCAAACAACTCTCTTGTGCCGCAGAAACACCAGCGTGTTTCTGCTACTCTTCGCCGAAACTTTTCTTACAGAAAAGACCAGCTTTCGGCTCCAGGCGTGCCCAAGAGAATTTTTGGAAGGAGACTGATAATAGTTTCCCGAACCAAGAATCTCTCTGCGGGCGCTGGAAGCCGGAGTGGGCATGGTTTCCGCCAGAGGCGGAAGAATGAAGGCTTACATGCAATGAGCGAGAACGCTGGTCGAGCGAATGGTCGCAGAGAGGTTGCTTGGTGAGGGTAGCTTTCTTGCAGAGGCAGAAATTGAACAGTGTATAATGAAGCTACCTCTATGTTGCCGCTTTACTATCAACAGAACAAAAAGCTTTTCCTGCGTAATATAGTCTGGCTTCTGGTTGGAGCGGGAGTGTTTGCGGCTGGACTGTACTTGGTGGTTTTTCGCCAAACTTCTCCAAATGAGCCTGAACCAGAAACTGTGGGAGTGGAGGAAAATAGTTCAGCCCTTAGTGATTGGGTAGATACCCAGCCTCCGGTGGCCGATAAAGAAGATGACGAGGAGAAAGAATATCCTGTTCTTCCGCCTCCACCTCCTCCTTCCATAGAAAAAATGAAAACTCATGGCTGTGTAGCAGACGGCTTTCTCTCTGAATACGGAGGAGACACCAATAGTTCCATTGCTCTGGTGAATCGTTCCCAGTGTTACTATCTTCACCGAGCTTTGGAAACCTGGCTTGATCCGCCAGATTTTAAGGAGGCGCGCAAGATTATGGAAAAAGTCACCAAGCCGAATACTGTTTACGGCATGTTTATTGCGGAAGCCATTGATACCCATGCCAACTTCTATTATCCCGATGAAGAACGAGACTTTGAGTTTAGTGAAATGTGCCGGAATGGCAGTAAAAACTATTGGGGTGAGCACACCTGCAAGCCATCACTGGAACGGGAAGAATATCGAAAATATGTGACCTATATTACTAACGAAGCTATGAATATGGGTATTCAGAGTTTTTTGTTTGGCCAGGTCTTTTATCAGGATAGTTCTGATTTGGATCAGAGTTTCATGCCGGAAATTATTCGAGGGATGCGAGAACATGCTGAATATCTTGGTCTCAAAATTGTGATTGGTGCGCAGACGAATGATATTGAAAATGAACAGTACCTGCGACTTTTTGATTACATCGAAGGAGGGGTAGGCTTGGATAGTGATGGCAGTATCGAGAATGGTCCTTGCTTTTCTCGCTGGTGGCAGAAGCCAGGAGACTGGTGCTGGGCGCTTCTCTGGCATCCTCAGTTTGCTTCCAAGGCAAATAATGTGTTTGTTCACTTCGACTGGAGTGGCAAGCTCGGTGATGATATGAGCGTCTTTACCCGTATGAGCAAAGACGAGCGAAGTGCAACGCTCAAGCGTCTTCATGCCTACTTTACCTCACGTAAGGTAGGGTTTCTTATGCCGATGCTTGCCACGCTCCATAAAGACAACGGGGGTTGTAGTGGACCAAAGAAACGTTTCTATTCAGCTAGTCATAAATACTCGTGTCAGGATGAAGATATAATTAATACCATCTTGAGCCAGTCGCCATAAAGGAGAAGAGTAGGAAGGCGAGCTTCGTAAAAAACTGCTATACTACCAATACATTTGCCTTTGTCATGGGAAAAGTATTTCAGAAACGAACCGAAGATTTTCGCTGTGAGCAGTGTCATTTTTTTGTAGCGGGAAACGGCTATACCAATCATTGCCCACGCTGCCTCTACAGTAAGCATGTAGATGTGTTTCCAGGGGATCGAGAAGAACATTGTGGCGGACTTATGGAGCCACTTTATCTGGTTCAGGAACAGGGACAGGAACGTTTGGTTCATCGCTGCCTTTCCTGTGGGTTGGTGAGAAAGAATAAGGTGCAGGAGAATGATGATTTTGAGGCGCGAGTCGTGCTGAGTAAAAAAAGAATTCACGGGGACTCTTAGGAGTTTTCCTCAACAAAAAGAAAAATACAGATCGTATGGTGTGGAAAAAGTTTGCTTCGTATGAGGAGGGAGGAGCCTTGTCGGAACTGTCTAGTTCTCCACAAGGACTAAGCCTTGAAGAAGCAAAGAAACGTTTTCAAGAAAATCGAGGAAACGGCATTAAGCCGCATTCTTCAGCTTTTCTTCAAGCGGTGCGAGAGCGTTTGAAATCTTCTTTTCTGTATCTTCTCTTGGCTGCCTCTGGCCTGTCATTTTTCTTAGGAGATCATATTGAGGGAAGTCTTATTCTCATCTTTATTGGTATTAACCTCAGTCTCGAAACATATCAGGAATATCATTCAGCTAAAGCAATTCGGCTCCTGAAGCGTTATCTCGTCGTGCATGCTCAGGTGAGACGGAATGGAAAAATCTTTCGTGTCGAAAGTACCGAAGTCGTTCCAGGAGATATTGTACTGATTGAAGCAGGGGATCGTCTGCCGGCAGATATTCGCTTTTTGCGAGTCAATGGACTTGAGCTTGATGAGAGTTTACTGACTGGCGAGTCTGTGCCCATAGAAAAGATAGCGGGTCTCTTGAAAGTCCCAGCCGTAGAAATGCATGAAGCCATGAATATTGGCTTTGCCGGAACTATTGCTACCAGCGGCTGGGGAGAAGGAGTAGTATTTGCAACGGGTAAAGAAACAGCCCTGGGAGATATCGCGCTCCTTACTGAAGATACCGAGAAAGAAACAGTTTTTGAAAAAGGAATTCGTCAGTTTAGTCGTTTTATCTTGAAGCTGGTACTGTTTACGCTCACGATTATCTATTTTGCGAATCTTCTTATTCGAGGTGATGGCGCAGATAGTATTGAGCTCCTTATCTTCTCTCTGGCTTTAGCAGTTTCGGTAGTACCAGAGGCTCTACCAGTCATTCTGACAGTCGCTCTTTCGCGAGGATCACTTCGTTTGGCTCAGAAAAAAGTGGTCGTGAAGCGTCTTTCGGCTATTGAAGATCTGGGAAGTATTGAGGTACTCTGCTGTGATAAGACAGGAACATTGACTGAGAATCTGCTCTCGGTGACTGAGGTCAAGGCAAATGATGAGCGAGCCTGTCTCAAATTAGCCTTTGCCAGTTGTTTAGCAGAGCCGTGTGCTCGAGGAAAACTGCATGATGCTTTTGATCTGGCTTTGTGGCAAGCGCTTACTTCTGCGGAACATACCGAAATGAAGAAAGGGAAACGTCTCGATAGTATTCCCTTTGATCCAGAGCGTCGGCGGAACAGCGTACTTTTTGAACAGGATGGCAGTCAGGAAGTTATTGTTCGTGGAGCCCCAGAAGAAATTATTCATCGCTCTAAAAATGTTGATACCTACACTTTTCGCAACCTCATGGATTTTGTGAGTGCGGCTGGCCGTCGAGGAGAGCGAGTCTTGGCCGTAGCTCATAAATCTTTTTCTGGAGAGAAGCAATATTCTTTGTATGAAGAACAGGACCTTATTTTTGTCGGACTCATCTCCTTTGCTGATACGTTAAAAACCACTGCTCGGGATACTCTGGTTCAGGCCAAAACTCTTGGTATAGCCATTAAAATTATTACTGGTGATAGTCGAGAAGTAGCGGGGGCAGTAGGATATGCGGTGGGACTTTTGAAAAATCCTGATCAAGTTGTCACGGGTAAGGAGCTGGATGAAATGACGGAAGCCAAGCGACGCGAAACCATAATGAATGGAGTGGTGTTTGCTCGCATTTCGCCCCGCCAGAAGTATGCCATTATCCAAACACTTCAGGAAAAGCATGAGGTAGGATTCTTGGGAGAGGGAATTAATGATGCGCCAGCCTTGAAGTTGGCTAATGTGGCTATTGTAGTAGAGAGCGCTTCAGATATTGCGAGAGAAGCTGCGGATGTTGTGCTGCTTCAGAAGAGCCTCGGGACGGTGGTGGATGGTATCAAAGAAGGCCGAACTATTTTTGCTAATATTTTGAAGTATCTTCGTATCACCCTGACCTCTAACTTTGGAAATTTTTACTCGGTAGCACTGGCGTCACTGTTCCTGCCTTTTGTACCTCTTTTGCCTATCCAGATTTTGCTCCTCAATCTTCTTTCAGATTTTCCGATGATTGCTATCGCTACTGATACCGTAGACCATGAAGAGCTGGAAAAGCCAAGAAACTACCAGGTTCATTCAGTAGTGCTCATGGCAACGCTTTTAGGTGTAGTCAGCTCAGTATTTGATTTTATTCTTTTTGGAACTTTCTCACGTGTTTCTCCAGAGACACTTCAAACTACTTGGTTTCTCCTGAGTCTGGTAACGGAAGTCATTCTCATCTTCTCTCTTCGTACTACTTTCTCTTTTTTCAAAGCGCCACGTGCTTCTTCTCCACTGATGCTCCTTTCTCTCATGGCTCTTTTAGTAGCGTTTCTTCTGCCATTCTTACCAGGCGTCGCTCCGGCCCTTCACTTTATTACGCCAACGACTCACATGCTTCTCTTTGTCGGCGTTCTTGCTGTAGGCTATTTCTTTGCTACAGAAGCGGTGAAAAGCTTCTATTATAAACACTTCTCAAATTCCCACTAAAAACAAAAACAGCCTTTCAAAAGAAGGCTGTTTTCTTTGTTTAGGCTTTTTGAGCCACTTCTTGCTCTAAAAGCTCAGTAACTTGATCAAGTGTTTGACTGCCCAAGGAGCCGCGACTGCGATGTTCCAGGGAAACAGTTTTAGCTGCTACTTCTTTGTCGCCCATGACCAGGAGATACGGGATTTTTTGCATCTTGGCTTGGCGGATGCGTTTGCCCAGGGATTCATCTGAAGCATCAACTTCTACTCGTAAACCAGCCTGTTTCAGAGTCTCAGAAACTCCCTCGGCATACTCACGATGTCCTTCTCCAATAGGCAGAATGACTGCTTGGACAGGAGCGAGCCAGAGGGGAAAAGCGCCAGCGTAGTGTTCGATCAAAAAGGCCATGACTCGTTCGATAGCGCCAATAGAGGAGCGGTGTACTACGACTGGTCGCTGCTCTTTGCCTTCGCGATCAATGTAGGTGAGATTGAAACGGTCGGGCATGCAGAAATCGTATTGTACGGTAAAAGCAGTATTTTCTTTCCCACGAGCATCCTTCATCTGGACATCAATCTTTGGTCCATAGAACGCCGCTTCATGCTCGGCTTCTACAAAGATGCTGTTGCGCTTCTTGAGAACCTCGCGGAGCATGGCTTCCCCTTCGTTCCATGCCTGATCGTTCTTGTAGTACTTTTTATCATCCGTTCGGTCTCCCAGAGAGAGACGATAGGAGTAGTTTTCTCCCATCTTCAGTCCGAAGACTTCTGCAATATGTTCAATGAGATCTAGGGCTCGTCCCACTTCTAGAGCTGCTTGATCTTTGTCGGTACAAATAATATGAGCATCAGCGAGACAGAAGCTCCGTACCCGAACCAAACCGGAGAGCTCGCCCGATCCTTCATAACGGAACAGCTTCGCTAGTTCCGCGATCCGCATAGGGAGTTCTCGGTAGCTTCGTGGTCGATCGGCGTAGATCTGGAAATGGTGAGGACAGGTCATCGGCCGCAGCATGAACTCGTGCTCATCAATGGTGATGGGAGCATACATGGAATCTTTGTAGTAGGGGTAGTGGCCGGAGGTTTTGTAGAGATCAAGCTTGGCCAGTTCCGGAGTATAGACATGCGAATATCCCCAAGCAATTTCGGTATCAACAATAAAGCGCTCCAGGATACGGCGAATAGTCGCTCCTTTCGGAAGCCACAAGGGGAGTCCAGATCCGACAAGATCTGAGAAGGTAAAGAGTTCAAGCTCTTTCCCAAGACGGCGGTGGTCATGTTCGGCAAGAGAGGCTTCTTCAGGGGTATTGTGTTCAGACATAGAAAAAAATAAGGAAATACCTTCGTATGATAGCGTAAAAAACCTTTTTCAGGCAACCAAAGAAGCTCTTGACAAAAAGGGGCATATCGTTTACTCTGTAGGCACGGTAAGTTAGTCTTGACTGATGGTCCGTGAGATTGAGTTTGTTCATGCTTGTCTCCTCCTAGCACAACCCCTGTGCTTTCAGGCGGGTTCATCCCGCCAGGCCCCATCGACACGTTCGGTGGGGTTCAATTTTTTTCTATAACAAAAAACCGCTGAGAGATTCAGCGGTTTTCTTTTTGGCTATTTCTTCTCTTCTACTTCTTGGATCGAGAGATTCAAGTCTTTCTGGAGTTCGAAGGATTGTGTGTATTCTTTTTCCTTGGTCTTGATCGTGACCGTGACCGGAATAGTGCCAGTACCAGACTGCTTTTGAATCAGGAGATGATAGTTATCAGCAGTGATAGTATCAGGGAGCTCATATTCAATCCCGGTCTCTAACTCTCTTCCCATCAAGGCGTCGACTTTGTAACCAAAGACCATTTTCTTGAGGTCAGGAGAATCCTGGGAAGTCACTCCGCCAGTATGGCGTCGAGACTGATCAATATACTTGGATCCCTGAGGGGCCAGGATACGAGTATAGGTATGATAATCACTGGTACGCCAGTCACCGTGGGTAGCAGTGTGGTTGTAGGTGTAGGAAACATTCGCTTTTGGTTTCTCGCCAGTAAAATCAACCGTGTAGTTGAGAGAGCGTTTTACATAGTAATCACTTTTCAAAGCACCGAGGTTGGCATCGACGACCATGAGGTAGTCGCTGCTCCAGTCGGTAACGACGCTACCATCCCAGTGCACGCCAGCCACTTGTTCCTGGAGACTTTGGTCATGGAAATAGAGCATGACATCTTTATTGCGTAGTTCGTTTTGAGCAAACTCGGCAATTTTAGGAATCTGATCTACATGATTGAGACGACTGATCATTTCCGCAGCGATTTTTTTCATGACATTCTTGCGATTTTCTTTGAGTTCGGCGGGCACATCATCACCGAGGTAGTTTTTTTCTACCGCTTCTTCGAGTTTCAAGGCACCATCGGTGCTGTCAAAGGTACCAAAGCCAGGAATAGTGACGGCGCCGGTAAGATCAAGAGCACGATTGAAGACATCAGCATTGACCGCAAAGACC
>CAYYET010000021.1:0-2085 GCA_964471075.1 uncultured Bdellovibrionales bacterium | reverse complement strand
CATCAAACTTTTCTCGACCGCCACCAAGACGGTAGAAGTATTCAGCTTTCTGGGCATTGTAGGGGAAATCAGGCGAGAAGTTGGAGTCACGGAGCATCCAGCGTTTGATTTGAGCGTAGCGAGTCAGTGGCCATGGAGGAGTGACTTTGATGTTGGCGTTCTTGATGCGCTGATCAAGCAGGTTGGCATCTTCGACGAAAGAAGAGACAATCGAGCCGTTCTTCACTTTGATGACCGCATACTGACCCAAGAAACCGCCTCCAGGACGAAGCTCGTAGTTGTTCTGAAGAAGGACGAGGAACACCCACGTACGATCGTTTTGAGCAGAAAGGGTCTGAACGAGACTGTTGGCCACTTCAATTTCCTTCTTGGTATCAGGAGCGATAGGAAGGATCTTGGAAACTTTTTGGAAAATATTGAGTGAGCCAGCGGCAAATTCAGTTTTGTGTGACTTGGCGTAGAAGAACACATAGATACCGAGGGCAACGACGACAACGAGGATAACGAGAGCGATCATTCGCCCTTTGGTAAGAAAAGCAGGCATGAGTGCGAAAAAAAGAAATTATACTTCCACAGTGTAGCAAAAATGAGAGCCTCCGTCCATCTTTGCTCTCATAGTATGAAATACGCTAGAATGGGGCCATTCGACGCACCAAGTGCGGGTATAGTATAGTGGTAATACATGACCTTCCCAAGGTTAAGCGACGGGTTCGATTCCCGTTACCCGCTCAAGATCTTAATAAACATATAGAACATACACCTATGTTCAGTGTAGAAAAAGTAAAAAGATGGGGGATACTGCATGTAATTGTCGCTTGCATCTTTATTTTTTATACAGGCATTCCTACTATTACTCATGGTATGTTTATAGAGCCTCTCTTACCCGTCTCTTTCGTAGAGGGAATTTTTGGGAATGAGACATATTCTCACCAGGATTTTCAAGTTTTTCTCCTCTACCCATTTATTTATATAGCTCTCGTATTTTATCTTGCAGCTTTCTTTTACTTTTGGTTAGGTTTGAAGATGACAAATCATCCGAAATATATTGAAGCAATTGAAAAAACATATGCTGAACGTAAGGCATTAAGGGATAACGCTTTACAGTCGGGTACATTATCAGTCACTCATTGGTGGCAAGATAAAACACAATGGATTTTATTAGTGGTCAGCGCTTTTCTTCTCTATTTAATTTACAAGAACATATCGTACGGATTAAGTGTAGATCTGAGCTTCGGAGCTATTGGACTAGTAGCCATTACTCTACTCTTATCAATAGTGTTAGCAATAATACTGCCGTACACCCTTTTCTTAAGAAGGAGATTAGAGTTTCCTACGCAACAAGAAAACAGTGTAGCCGGGACACTCTCTTCTGTGGAGCGAGAAAGTTTCTCTGATATTCTGGTTCGCCGTTTGAGGAAATTTTCTCCATTTTTTCTTATTCTTGTGATTTTTGTTACGATCTTCATGCCACTGCTTTTGATGAAAAGCGCAGAAATGCAAAAGCAGAAATATTTTGAACAACTACGACAGAGTGAAATGGAAGATGAAATGTAGTTTTTTATTTACCGTTATTTCTCAATTTTGCTAGTCCTTAGGCACTACATTTTTCCAGATAGAGAGCGTGATATAATAAGAGTGTGAATTTTAAATCTCATACAGAATATATGGAATACTTCCGTATCGGAGGGGCGCTCAAAGTAGGTTGGGAAAAATACAAATCCCACGTAGTGTTTGTTTGGATTACCATCGGGACGATCATTGTGGTGTCAGGGATCTTCGGAGGATTTGAAGAGATGACCAAAGATATTTGGCTCCTTTCTTTTACTATTAGTCTCGCTTCTGCTTTCTTCTCCATAGTGATGCAGATCGGTGTGACGCGACTTTACTTAGATCTCATTGATACCGATACTGAAGGACAACTCCGGACGCTGTTTTCTCACTCACATTTGTTTTTTCGCTACCTTATTGCTTCCATTCTCATGGGGTTTCTCGTGCTTGTTGGGTTAATCCTTTTCGTTATTCCAGGCATATATTGGGGATTAAAGTATCAATTCCTTCCATGTCTGATCGTTGATAAAGGCATGG
>CAYYET010000020.1:0-11750 GCA_964471075.1 uncultured Bdellovibrionales bacterium | reverse complement strand
TTTCCGGTATGCCGCTTTTCGAGAGCGGTGCCTTCAACCACTCGGCCACCTTTCCGTGAGAGTAGTCTCTCCCTGTTGTACAGCAAAATAAGTTCCAAATCAAGGGTTTTTAGTGTACAATACAGCTATAAAAACAAAAAATGTATGGCCGCTCCTCAAGCTTTGACATTTGTTGATCCCGCTTCTGTTGCTCAGGAGCTTTCTCTGGCTCCTGGTTCTCAGGTAGCTGATTTTGGTTGCGGTTCGGGATATTTTTCTTTTGAGTTCGCAAGACCGGTAGGAAGCGAAGGGGCAGTGTATGCTCTGGATGTCCTCCCCTCAGCTTTGGAGGCCGTAGCCAGTCGTGCGAAAACTCTTGGTCTGACTAATGTTTTTCCTAAACGAGTAAATCTAGAAAATGAGCAGGGTTCGGGTTTAGGATCACTCTCTATGGATTGGGTGATTATGAAGGATGTTCTTCTTCAGAACGAGAAAAAGGACGTCATGCTGCGAGAAGTAGCCCGAGTATTAAAGCCCGGAGGCCATGCCTTGGTCATGGAATGGAATCCAGATGAAGCATTAGTAGGGCCAGAAAAATCCCTACGAGTAACACCGGAAGCGCTCAAGCAACTCGTAACCAAGGCAGGTCTTTCTATTGAGCAGGAATTGAATGTCGGCGGATTCCATTATGCTTTTGTAGTAAAGAAATAATCTCTATGAATCGTTTTTTCTCACGCAGAACGTTATTTGCTTCACTGCTTTTTCTTTCGACGCTTTCCTTGGCAGGTTGCGGAAGTCAGCCGGCCACTCAGACTTATTCGGTATCTTCGATAGAAGTGTGGGGTGTTTTTGACGACTCTGATGCTTATGAAAAAATCATGAGTGAGTATCGACAAATCAATCCTTTCGTGAAATCTATTACCTATCGTAAACTTCCGGTAGAAAGTTATAAACAGGATCTGATCGAGGCCCTGGCGGCAGGGAAGGGGCCAGATATTTTCATGATTAGAAATTCTTGGCGTAAGTCTTTTGAAGATAAAACTGCTCCAGCTCCGGAAGCGCTTCTCAATGAACGTAGCTTTCGGGATACGTTTGTTGATGTAGCGGCTACTGATTTTATTGGTACGGAGAATAAGATTTATGGAGTACCCCTTTCAGTTGATTCTCTTGCGTTGTATTACAATAAGGATATTTTTAATGCCGCCGGCATCTCTCGCCCACCTCAAACGTGGGACGAAGTAGAAGAGGATGTGCGTCTCTTAAATACCATTGATCAGTTTGGAACCATTACTCGTTCAGGGATTGCTTTGGGTACAGGGAGCAACATTAATCGTTCCTCAGATATTTTAACGGTGCTTATGATGCAGTTTGGTTCAGGTATTATGGATCGCAAGCCTGAAGATGTGGTCAATCTTGATGATGGGAAAAGTGCTCAGGCATTTGATTTTTATACTCAGTTCTCTCATATTGGATCACCGGTCTATTCCTGGAATCCTCGTCAGGATTATTCCATAGATGCCTTTTACAAGGGGAATCTGGCTATGATGGTCAACTACTCATGGCAGTATGAAACTATCAAACAAAAAAATGCCAAACTAAATATCGGTATGGCGCCTTTGCCGCAATTTTCTTCCACTCAAGCTCCAGTAAATTTGGCGAACTATTGGGGATTCGTGGTAGCAAAAGATAAGCCAATCGTGGCGAGTGGTACTACCACTGCTCCTGTTGATCCCGAGAAACAAAACTACCTTCGTACTTTTGAGTCTTGGCAATTTTTGAAATATTTATCGATGGCGGGCAAGGATAAGAAGATGGTGATCACCAACGCTCTTTCGGGAACCAATAAAGAATTTCCTCTTACGAATGATCCTACCAAAGTGTACCTTGATCAGACTCATAAGCCGGCCGCCCGACGTGATCTTATTACGGTTCAGCAAGATGATCTGACACTTTCAGCTTTTGCGTACGGAAATTTAATCGCAAAAAACTGGTACCAAGGAGATGCTGATGCTGTTGATGGTATCTTGATCGATGCCATTGATAATGTGGTACGAGGAGAAAAGACGGTCCAGGGAGCCTTGGGAACAGCAGAAAGCCGTATTAATCTTCTTCGACGTTAGGCTCCTCTTGTCAAAATCGCGGTTTTGCAGTATGCTTCATTTTGATATCACAGCGTTTTTAAAGGCGTTTTAACGCCTTTTTTCGACCGCAAAGCCCAATATATTTATGGAGATACGAAACATCGCTATTATCGCTCACGTGGACCATGGCAAGACTACCTTGACTGATGCTTTGATGCGTCAAACCGGTATGGTGACAGCAGAAAATGTTTCGATGGATTCTAATGCTCTGGAACGAGAACGAGGCATTACGATTTATGCGAAGAACGCTGCTCTTTTCTATAAAGATACCAAGATCAATATTGTTGATACTCCGGGACACGCTGATTTCGGATCGGAAGTAGAGCGTGTGCTGCGCTCTATTGATAGCGTAGTATTGGTAGTAGATGCTCAGGAAGGACCGATGCCTCAAACACGTTTTGTGTTGAAAAAATCTTTGGAATTAGGGCTCAAGCCTATTGTGGTTCTTAATAAGATTGATAAACCAGCTGCTCGACCGGAAGAAGTTGAGGAAATGGTCTTTGAGCTCTTCCTTGATTTAGGAGCCACCGATGAGCAACTTGATTTTAAAGTAGTCTATGCCATTGCTCGTGAAGGAGTAGCAAAACTGACGCTTGAAGAAGAGGGAAAAGATCTTTCACCACTCCTCGATACTATTTTGGAACGAGTAACTCCCGCGCCGCATGAAACAGAAAAGCCTTTACGTGCCCAACCGTTTAATCTTGGCTATGATAATTTCGTCGGCCGCCTCGCTATTGCCCGTGTCTATGATGGCCGTCTCGCGGTGAACAATCAGGTCATGCTTCGCAATATCAATGGCAAGACATCAAGTGGTCGTATTGTGAAACTCTTCACTTTTCGTGGGATGGAGCGTGTTGAGTCTGAATCTGTTGAAGCGGGTGACATCGTAATGATAGCGGGTCTTCCGGATGTCGAAATTGGTGATACTATCACCACCGATGCCAACGCCGAGCTTTTACCGGCCATTGCCATTGATGAACCGACCATTTCTCTTGATTTCATGGTCAATGATTCGCCTTTTGCCGGCCGTGAAGGGAAGTTTGTTACGAACAAGCAGCTCCGTGAGCGTCTGGAGAAAGAACTGGAAATCAATGTTGGCCTCCGGATCGAATTCGCGGATGACCACTACAAGGTATACGGTCGCGGAGAGCTCCACATTTCTATTCTCCTCGAAAATATGCGCCGTGAAGGCTATGAGGTTCAGGTATCTCAACCACAAGTTATCGTGAAGGAAGTAGACGGTGTCCGTTCTGAACCGTTTGAAGAAGTAACCGTGGAGTGTCCAATGGAAGTAACGGGATCGGTTATTGAGAAGCTTGGAAAACGCAAGGGTATCATGATGGACATGCGTGAGGGTTCAGGCGGGTATCAGCGTCTTCTTTTTGAAATTCCAACCCGTGGACTTCTCGGCTATCGTGGAGAATTTATTATTGACACTCGAGGCGAAGGAACACTGTACACTCGTGTGATTGGCTTCCGCCCGTATGCTGGAGAGATTGATCACCGTGATGTCGGCGCTATGATTTCTATGGAAACAGGTAAGGCAGCCGCCTTCTCTCTCGACAATTTACAGACCCGGGGGACGCTCTATATTGGTCATGCAGCTGAGGTATATGAAGGCATGGTTATTGGTAATGCTACCAAGGGTGAGGACATGACGGTGAATCCAACGAAGGGTAAAGCGATGAGTAATATGCGTTCATCGGGAGCTGACGAAGCAATCAAGCTTACTCCGCCCTGGGAACTTAATATCGAACGCGGACTTGAAGTGATGAATGCGGATGAATATCTTGAAATTACTCCGCTCTCGGTTCGTCTGCGTAAGCAGCTTCTCTCAGAAACGGAACGAGTGAAAGTCAAACGAAAGAAATAAAAAAAGCTCCTTAGTAGGAGCTTTTTTCTATTGATTTTCGCTGGTGTGAGAAATTTCTTCCATTCGGAATCCGGCGTCATCCCAGGTGAAAGAAGCCCAGGAACCATTATTTTTTCTGAATTCATCAACAATATAGTAGTGTATGCCATTTTGTTCTTCTTCATGCCAGAGATGAGCTTCACCTGAAATAGCCACCACTTCTTTACCACTTTTTTCAAGAATTTCTCGTACTTTATCTCCATTGACGATGTTGTAACTTTTCTTGGGAGACAAAAAAGGAATGAGTGGGTGATCAGAAAACACAACAACTTTCTTACGATCTGTGTCGGCGAGATCTTGCTTTAACCACTCAAGTTCTTCAGCACCGACTCGCCCCCTATCTCGCGCTCCGGCAGACCGAGTCAGATCAATGGTTTGCTGCTCTTGCTTTAAAATAGTTTCTACGGCAACCCTTTCTTGCTTCTGAGAACCTAAAGTTTCTGGATATTTTGCCTGGTAGTCCGTAAAGGAGAGTTTTTTGAGGTCTTGTTCACGTGTGAGCAGGGTAGAGCAGAGAGGATCATCTTCACAGGGAGGGCGCATGGCGTCTCCTCCTAAGACGGTATCAAGAACAATGACATGAACCCCCTTGTCATTAAAAGAATAATACGTAGTATCCTTGTCAGTAGTTTTGAGCCATGCTTTATAGGAATCCGTGGAGCTTGCGATGTCATGATCGCCGAGCACGAGTGATACAGGTCTCAAGATAGAGCGGAGTCGATTTGCAATATAACGAACATCTAGATCAGCTGTTTCTGAACAATTACGTAACCGATGACTGCCATTATCTCCAAGGCTAACAATGAAATCCATGTCCTTTTCCTGACTAAAGGAAAGAAATGACTGGAGGTGTTCTTCGGAAACGGCTTCTCGTGTTGGACAGTGATCAATATCGGTAATGAGAGCTGCGCGAAAAATGGGATTCACTGGTACTATTTTTACAAAGTTTTCCGGACGGTTATCAATAGCCAGCTGCCAGAGCGGTGAAGGGTCAGCATACCAGGGAGCAGCATAAAAGTTTCCTGGTTTCAGCCAGCGTATATGTTCTGGCTTGTAGACTTCTTCTCCTCGAGTCGAGAGGACCACATAGTCAAAAGCAGTTTTGGCAGCGTGATCGTAATCCGTGGTGAGACATTTTCCGACAAAGAACTCGCACACACCGATGTAATCAGCCCAGATAGTGAGACCTTTTGCGTTCGGGAGACTATTTAAGTACTGGGCTGCCTCATAGCCGCCATAGCCCCAGGCATGATGAATAATATTTTCTTTGGGAAGAACATTATTTGTATAGTTAAAAAAGTAGGGAGCACTTTGAAAAAGAGAAAGAAGAGAACATGTTCCTACAATACTTGGAACCAACCAGGAAGGGCGTTTTTGCCAAAAAAGAGGAGGATACTTTCCCATGGTTTGAAAAAGAGGCTCTATCCCTAAAGCAGCCAGATAGGCCATGATGGGATAGAGCATGATGAGATAGCGGGCAGTAGCGAGAATTTCAGAGAAAATAAAGGTAACAAGAAAGGCTACTATGAAAAAGAAAAGACTGAGAGTAGTAGCTTCTTGTTGAGTAATGTTTTTTTCTTTTTTGGTGCCTAAGAAAAAGCAGAGGGCTAAGAAAGGCAAGAGAAGAATGGGAGGGAGCGAAAAAGCGAGCGGATTGAGCTCTAAGAGGTACGCTTGAGGAAAATTCGGAAGAAACAATCTGTCAGCCTTGTCATTACTGTAGAGATCCTTGAGATCAAAGGGTACTTTATCAAAAAGAATCCAGTCGGGGAAGAAAAATCGTCCCAGGAGCAGTCCTATAAAGCTGAAGAATACGAACCAGGAGAGAATTTTGGCAGAAAGTTCGAGACTTCTGACTCGGATGAATTTTTCACGTACGCTATAAGTAAAGCGGCTGCCACAAAAGAGAACATCAACGACGAATATTCCTGGAAGCAGCAGAAGGGTCAAAGGAAAAGCTACGGCTCCTCCTCCCCAGAAGAGTTGAAAAAGGATAGAAGAAGACACCCAGGCTGCCGGTAAGAATAAGAAACCAAAAAGAATGGCGACCAAAAAAGTGCCAATGAAAAAAAGAATGTTTTTTCGTAGGATAGAAGCAAAGGCCTCTCGAGTAGAGAGTGCGGTATCTACCCAGGGAAAGAGTACGGATATGAAAATGAAAAAAGGAAGGAGGAAACTGGCAGTATATTTGGAAAGGATAGCAAGAGCTAAGAACAGTCCAGTCAGAAAAAGGTATTGAACCTTTCGAAGTTTTAGGAGAGCCAGATACGAGAAGAGGGCGCCAGCGCTGGTGGACCAGAGCACGGTATCAGGATTAATAATCTGTGTTATGCCGAGAAGGATTGGAGAAAAAGCCATGAATCCAGTGGCATAGAGAGCTTCCCATTGGCTGATAAGTTTCCTCAAGACGAAAAAGAGATACACCAGCATGAGCAGGTTAAAGAAGAGGAGGGGCAAGCGAAATGCTAACAACAATGACTGGGCATGAGCAGCATTGCAGGTAATCAGTTTATTTTCATTTTCAGAGCAGAGGCGCTCTGGATCGTGATCATAAAAAAGTGCCACCCCGGAGATGAGCGCGAGAGTGACGCCGGGCTTGTCATTAATAAGAGTCTTTTTCCACCGTTCATGAGCTATGGAGTCCCAGTACTGAGGAATGCGCTCATAGACCCAGTAGTGTTCGTCAGCAGTAATAAATTCTGAGAGGTGGTAGAGACCAAAGGCGAGATAGGTAGCAAGGATAAAACCAAGTACTATAATCGGTGGACGGAAAAAAGCTCTCATAGAAAAACTCAAGAATAACTCTTGTAGCATAGCATACCTTTTTCTTCCTGTTTTTTTCTCTGCTCTCATGGTACAATACGGGTGTTATTTACCTTTGTAAGCCTGTGAAAAACCTTTTTTTTGTCGCTTTCCTATGTCTTAGTATGGCAGTGGCCTGGGCTCCTCTTCCGGTGCAGGCTGATGGTTTAGTACCTTGTGGTCGCAATGAGGGTACTCCTGCCGAACAAGCTCCTTGCACGGTATGTCATGTCATTGTTGGTGGGGTAGGATTGATCAAGTGGGGGCTCTCTATCATGACTATTCTCGGTATTACCGTAGCCTTTGGCATGGCTGTTTTGTATGTAGTTTCGGCTGGTGACGAGGGAATGATGAGTACGGCTAAAGGTGGTATCAAGGCGGTACTGATTGGTTTTGCTATCATGCTTTCAGCGTGGCTCATTGTGAATATAATCCTGACGATTTTGATTGATCCGAATGATACGAACAAACCTCTCGGTGGTTTGGTTCAAGACGGCACGTTCTCTTTTTCTTGCGATGTCAGTTCCAATGTGAATCGCTAACCACAGTCATCATGGAATATATTTTGTTTTTTCCGATAGCTCACGCGGCTGGAGTTATTACTGATGCCACGCCTCTTTCACAAGTGTTACTCAATATTCTTAATTTTTTGTTGTCAGTTGCGGGAATTGTTGGTATACTAGGATTGGTTCTAGCGGGTATTATGTATCTCACGGCTTCTGGTGATCAGAACCGTATCCGATTAGCGAAAACAGCAGCCTACGCTTCTGTGATAGGATTGGTTATAGTGTTCGGAGTATGGGTAGTATTCAACCAAATCGGCGCATTTTTTTCGTAAAAGAAACATAAAAAGAAATATTCATCCTGTTTCACAGAACGGTGAATAGCACTGAAAGGAGGTGAGAACTATGAACACAATGAAAAAGGCTTTCTATGGAGCAACGTCTGCCGCTATGGCACTCGCTCCAGCAATCGCTTCTGCTCAGTGGGGCACCGGAATGACGAACGCTAAAAGTGGTGGTACCCCTGATGCTACAGTTACCTCCATCATTCAAACAACCATGAACTGGCTCCTCGCCATTCTTGGTTTCCTCGGTATCATCGGTTTCGTGATCGCTGGTATCCTCTATCTCACCGCAGCGGGTGATGAGGCTCAGATTGACAAGGCCAAGACCGCTATGATGTACTCCATCATTGGTGTGATCGTCGCTTTGATCGGTTTCGTTATTATCCAGGCAGTATCCAACTGGCTCGATGCCAACCAGGGCGGTATCTAGTCGTTCTGGACTTGAAAAAACAATCTCAAGGGTTATACCTGTGAGATTGTTTTTTTATGTGAAGAAGGTATACTGAAAAGCAGTATAGAGTCTTTTGAAGTCTCTTAACTTCTTGTGAAAGGAGGTGATTGCTATGAAAAAAATGAAATTGTTGTGGTACAAGGTCTTTTCTTTTGTGGCAATTCTTTCCTTTTTAGGGAATGCTCATGCAGAAGCGCAAACCCCGTGGCAACGTGGAAAAAGTTTAGCAGCGAGCGCGGGTACACCCAGTGCCAGCATCTTTGATATTATCGGAGTGACTATGCAGTGGCTCCTCGCCATTCTTGGTTTCCTCGGTATCATCGGTTTCGTGATCGCTGGTATTATGTATCTCACTGCAGCTGGGGACGAGGGTCAAATTGATCGAGCAAAAGAAGCGACCAAGTATTCTGTTATTGGTGTTATGGTCGCTCTTCTCGGCTTTATTGTGATTATGGCGGCCGATAATTTCCTCAATGCTACTGGTGGTATTTAGGAGAAAAAAACAAGGACCACCCATCATTTGGGTGGTTGTTTTTTTTCTCCGAAAAAGGTATGCTTTTGATAGAAATATCTTTCTTGTAAAACAAAAATGTATGCGTACGCTCATGCTAGCAGGGATATTGGGAATGTTTCTTTCTTTTGTTTCTCCCGCTCAGGCGGTTACGTGTCCTCCACCAGCAGATCAATGGAAAGTAGTAGGTGGTGTGTGTGTCCCAAATAACACAGGTCTCTCCAGCGCTTCTGTTTCTGACATTTTATTAAACCTCATGGGGTGGCTTCTAGGAGTGTTAGGCGTTATTGGTATTATTGCTTTTGTGATTTCTGGTCTCCAATATCTGACCGCTGCGGGAGATGAGCATGCTATTGAAACAGCCAAGACAAACATGAAATACTCTATCATTGGTATCATGGTGGCTCTTTCAGGATTTGTTGTGATTCAAGCAGTTGATGCCGTCTTAAACGCTACTCCTGATTTCTAAACGAAAGATTTATGACCATAGGTATACGATGGTTTACTTCTCTGGTTTTTTCTGCTTTTTTTCTGTGGCCTAGCATCAGTTTGGCTCAGGCTCCAACCGAGTTTGCCAATCCCTTAAAATACAATTCCCTCGAAGAAGTGGCGGCGTCAGCACTGGATACCATGCAGGGGATTATTGTGATCTTGGCGATTATCTTCATTATTATTGGAGCCTTTCTGTACATTACTTCCTCGGGTGATGAGTCTCGCATTACTGGGGCCAAGCGGGCTATTACTGCTGCTATGATTGGCTTAGCCCTTGGTATTGCCACACCGTCTTTTCTGAAGGAAATTGCTCAGGTACTGGGCTGGACTGATGTAGACAGTCGTCTCGCTGGTGCTCAAACACTGACCAGTGTGGCGCTTAAAGTCTTTAATTTCCTTCTCTCTATTATTGGTATCCTCGCTATTATCATGATGGTCGTCGGTGGCATGATGTATCTCACCGCTGCGGGGGATGAAAGCAAAGCTGAGGTCGGAAAAAAGATTGTTACCTATGCCATTATTGGTATCGCTGTTTCTATGGGAGCGCTGGTACTGGTGACTCAAGTAGCCAACTTTTTTGTTTAGATATATGAAAAGAACTTTTCTTTCCCGTGCTTCTCTCTTCATAATGCTGGTAATCTATATTTTTAGTGGGGACTCTTTTTCTGCGAAGGCAGTAGTAGATTGTTTTGATCTTGAGGCTATTTGCAAAGATGACTGTTTACCAAGCGAGCAACAAGTGGGCTACTGTAACAACAATCTTTCGAAGTGCTGTAAAGCAAGAGTGGCGCAAGAAGAAATAGTCTCGACTGGTATTGAAAACCCTTTAGCTTTTGATACGGTACAAGGCCTGCTGGATTCCGTATTAGGGACACTTCAGGCCATTATTGGCGTGATCTCACTCATCTTTATTGTTATTGGAGGTATTCTCTATGTTACTTCGGCTGGCGATGAGGGAAAAATGCGTATGGCCAAAGGAGCGATTACGGCTTCTTTGGTAGGGCTCGCTTTGGGTATTGGCGCGCCGTCTTTTCTGAAACAGATCGGTGAGGTCTTGGATTGGGGAGATATTGGTTCTGGTCCAGTACAGGATGCCAAGACTCTATCGGATATTGCGATCAATGTCTTGAACTTTCTCCTTTCCACGGTTGGCGTTGTCGCTATTATTATGATGGTCATTGGTGGTATGATGTATCTCACCGCAGCTGGGGATGAACATCGTATTGATGTAGGAAAAAGTATTGTAAAGTATTCTATTATTGGTGTCGCTATTACGCTCGGAGCGCTGGTTCTCGTCAATCAGATAGCCTCTTTCTTTGTTTAGCAAGTTGCAAAAAAAGAAAACGACCAGGAAACGTTTGTTTCGCTGGTCGTTTTTGTTTGGGCGTTGCCCGTAGGGTCCTAGGAGGGGACGTAGAAGATCACGGTCGTTATGGCCGGCTTCGACACTGACTGGGCGCTGTGAGCGACCGGTCTCCCATTGATGAAGATCGGATTGCCGAGCATCACCGTGCCGGGTGAGGCATGGATGAACACTCTGAAGCAGTGATCTTCGCCGATGGTTACTCGTGTCTTGCTCGACAGGACATGATTGATCCGAACACGACCGATGAAGGACATGTTTCCCGTGGTTCCGGTCTTCGGATCAAGTGTCCAGAAGCCCGCCTCTTTCGGGTAGTACTTCTCGAGGAAGTCTTCCCGATAGAAACGGAAGCGGTACCTGCCCGGCTCGAGTCCCGGATCACAAAACTGCTCACCTTCTTGGGTGAAGGCTTTCTCTGTGATCTGGATAGACGCTGGATACTCGTAGTTTTCCTTGGCGATGTATTCGCCGAGGACGCCTTCTTCGGTCTTGGCGGAGTGCCAGTACCAGATGCCGAAAGCAACGAGTCCCAAACCGAGGACCCACTTGGCCACTTTCCCCAAAGCTTTCCCAAGGCCCGGAGACTTTTCCTTGGCCGGAGCGGGAGCTCCTGGCAAGGCAGTCTTGGCCACCTTTCTTTCTTTGCGCCATGCTTTGAACGCGGCGCCGTGCTTATGCCAGAGAAAGAGGCAGAGGTCGATGATGAGACCTGTTCCTACTCCCCACCAGAAGTGGTGGAAAAGGGATCCCAGGACAACCGAGAGTCCGAAGATGACAATGTAGCTCATGCGATTTCCTTAGGTTCTGTTGCTACCCCTTCTTTGCGAAAGAGGTTGTTGTGGAGCCGGAGCCGGCGGATTCGGAGCAGGAGAGGGAGAAGGTGCTGGAGCCGGCGGAGGGTTGGAGTTTCCTCCACCAGCACCAGTCATACCTTTGACGAGGCCGGCGACCGTTGCCGGAAAGGACATGTTTCCACCTTCGCTTGTGGCGATGATGGTGGCATTCCCTCTGGCAATGGCTTCGTTCGCGCCTTGAGCGATCACGTAGGCGGCAGCGTGAGCAGGGTCGAGCCCAGCTTTTCCTACTGCCTCGAGACGTTCTTGTTCACCTTGCCCGGCCAGCTGAGCTGCTTCACGTTCACCTTGGGCGACCGTGATGACAGCTTCTTTTTGACCTTGGGCTCGAAGGACAGCGGCCTCTTTTTCGCCTCGAGCGGTGGTCACCGCTACTTCAGCACCTACTTTGGCTGCCA
>CAYYET010000019.1:0-12020 GCA_964471075.1 uncultured Bdellovibrionales bacterium | reverse complement strand
GCACACCGTCTTTCTGAAACAGCTCAAAACGTGTTATTAAAAAACCTGGAAGAACCGAAAAGTACAGCGGTCATTATTCTGGTGACCGAGGAACCAGGTAGTCTTCTCCCTACTGTTCTTTCGCGGGTCAAACGTGTTCCCTTTCAGTTTGTTCCTGAAAAAACTCTTACAGAAAGTTTGAAAAAAGGTTTTCGTACGGAAGAACTTGCTTCCGTAGCACCGTTCTTCTTTTCTTTGGGTCGGCCAGGCATGGTACTTAATGCTCTGATGCATCCTGACACATTTGTCATGGAGCGGGAACTGTTAGGGAAACTTTTTCGTCTTTCGACACTCTCTCTTCCTGAGCGGTTAGCGCTTGCTGAAACATTGGGGACGCATACTGATCGTACTCTGCGACTGCTTGAGTGGTGGCTACCAGGCCTGTATCAACAAGCGTTTCAGGTACAAGAAAAAAAGAGAACGATACGTTTTTTTAGACTCTTAGAAGACATTGAGCAAACGATGAGGCTTTTAAAAACGACCCAAAGTAATTCAAGACTTCTCCTTGAGAAACTCTTTCTGGGAGTGTAACCATGAGATATTATGCGTTTTCTGTGGAAATCGCAGCTCAAAAAAGAACGGGGAAAATTTCTGGCTCAGAAAAGTGAAGGACGAAATGTGCCTTCTCGACGAGAAAGGCTAGAACCAAAGGAGGGCAGCACTTTCTCTTTTTTTGGTACTCTTTTTCTGTGGCTGCTCTTTTTTGGAACGCTGATCTATGTAGTAGTATTTTCTCCCTATCTTGCTTTGACTTCCTGGACAGTTACGGGACTCAATTTGGTACCGGAAGAACATTTCCGAGCCAGTGTGGAAGAGCAGATCTACCAGAAGTATTTTTCGGTTATCCCACGCGACCGTTACTTATTGGTTCGTTCCGGAGCACTAGAGAACTTTCTCAAAGAACGTTATCCTTTGATCAAAGAAATTACGGTACAGCGGATTTTTCCTCATGCTCTCGTTATTTCAGTTAAAGAGCGTGACATTCTTTTGGTGTGGTGTGTAGGCGATACCTGTGGTCATGTTTTGGAAGATGGGAGCGTAGAACCACTTTCTTCAGTATATAATGAGGAAGAAAATGTAGTGCGGACTCTTTTTCTTCGCGATGGCAGTTCTGAACCCCTACGCTTTGGTCAGGGAGTGTATGATCCTGAAGTGGTAACACTCGCCCTTGCTTTGCCGCAAGCTTTACGGGAACAATTTGGCATTGAAACAGAAAAAGAAATGTCTTTTTCTTCGCGTTTTGCTAATGAACTTCGAGTAAAAACAACTGCTGGCTGGGAACTGTACCTTAGTACCCGTCTTCCATTAGATACTTCACTCGAAACCCTCCGTCTTCTTTTTGAAAAGGAGCTTCCAGAAGATCGTCGAGCAGGACTTCAATATATCGACCTGCGAACAGAGAATCGCATCTTTTATCGATATCAAAATAGTCCGGGAGAGGAGGTACAGGAGACAGAAGCTCCTCAAACAACACAAAATACTTCTTCTGAAAAGAAGGAAGAAAAAAAGAAGCACTGATTATTTCAGTGCTTCTTCGGGGATATAGTAAATGAAGAAGGAGTCGCCAGCTCGAGTGAGGGGGGTAAAATGCGTGAGCCATTCGTAGTTTCTTTCCCCAGGTTCGAGTTTCTTATAGAGGCTTTCTTGATAGAAGAAGGACGAGATGGCATACCAGCCCGCTTCGGGTTCCCGGCCACCCCACCATGAGGTAAAGGCTTGACCGAGATAGTAACTGGGACTGCCGCCACCAAAGTAGTCTACCCGAATTTTATCAATCGTTCCATTGGGGAGACTTTTTGCGGCCAGATAGTCTAGACCAAGTTGTGAATGAAGACATGCTGAGGGTGATTTTGATTCAGCGCAGCTATTATACTGATCCACAAAATTTTTCAGGTGTTTCAAATCCTGTCCCCAGTCATAGTTGGAATCAGTGACGTAGAGATAGCCTTTGCTGTGTCCACCAGCCAGGGCATTGAAATAGGAGAGATAGCTTGGATAGGAGAGAAGAGGGATAGCGACTACTGTTATCAGGAAACATCCGATAAGGATGTTCATGGTATGTTGAGTTGTAGGATTGTTTTTGAAACCCTTATAAAAATCAGCCAGCCATTTGCCCAGAAGCATATAGAGGAAGGGGAGAATCGGAAAGAGATGACGGAAGCCGATATTGAGGTTTCCGGTAATGCTAATGTAGCTATAGAAGAGAATGAAAAATACGGAAAGATATTGTGCTGTGTAGACCTGAAAAGAGCGACTGATCATTGCGCTTAGGCT
Source organism: uncultured Bdellovibrionales bacterium (assembly GCA_964471075.1). GTDB lineage: Bacteria > Patescibacteriota > Minisyncoccia > Moranbacterales > UBA1568 > UBA1568. Next base: position 9,707 of record CAYYET010000019.1, on the reverse strand, counting down.
CTGGCCCTTTTTTTCTAGAACAAAACGCAGCATGTGGTAAAGGCCAGAGAAAGTAGAGACGAGGAGGAGAAAGAGGAAAGGCAGAGTTTCTTTGAGAAAAAAGACTACGGGGAAGTACCAGGGTGAGGCAGCATCGGTAACCGTTCCGAGGAAGTAGTGTACGTTCCCGGCAGCTACTCGAGTAAACACCATGAATACTCCCAAGAAGTATTCACTCATGGGTTTGAGAACAGGAGAATGACTCAGGTTCACCACCACAGCATGAGCGGCTTGAGCAAACGGATTAGACTGGTGGAGAAAGAAATCGGCCAAAGCGACCAGTTTTTCTCCGGGCATAGCGTACGTATTGGCTGCGTACACGATCCAAATCAGGAGAAAACAAACCATAACTGACCCGGTATATCCGAGAAGATACCGGAACAACATAGCGATTTTGAAACGCCATCTTTTGCGAGTATCGGTTTCCGGTTGTTTTCTGGTGAGGGCAAAAACAAAAGCAAACAAACCAAACAGAGGAAAAAGAAGAACAGCAGAAAATTTCGCCAGTTCAGCGAGACCCAAGAAAAGACCAGCGAGGAAAATGGTTGATTTGTTCGGGGAGCGTAAGAAACGGACAAAGAAATAGAAAGCAAAGAAAATAAAGGCCGCGCTCCCTAAGTCTGTGGTTACATAGTGGTTGTGAGCAATCACATTGGGATCAAAAGCGTACAGTATAACAGCAAACACTCCTGCTAAAGTACCTCCCAGTTCTTTGGTCCAGAAGAAAAGAAAAACTCCTAAGAGAACAGCAACGAGAGTGATAGGAATACGTGAGAAGAAGAGGATAGTGTCGCTGTCGTTACAGGTCAGTTCTGGTCGTAAACAATTGACGAACATATCTCCTACTACCCATTGTTCGTTAATGCCATTTTGCCATTCAGGGCTTTCAAGAGGAAAAGTAAGATTGAGGGGTAGAAGGAATAAACCGGCGAGGTCCTTGAGGAGAGGAGGATGTTCTGGGTTAAGCCGCATATCACCATAACGTACGTAACTGTAGGAAGAGGGAATATGGGCTTTTTCATCAAAGGTCATGGACTCTTGTGATGAAACAGTGAGCGAAAGAACAAAGTGAAACACCAGCACAACGGCTACGACGGGCAGAGCCCATTTTCGAAGAAATTCCATAGAATTAAGGTGTAGTTACTGGTTTGGCTTCCGGAAGAATAATCACATCAAATTCTCCGCCTCCACGAGTCGGGCCGTTCATGTCGATATGTTCCGTATAAGCGTTTGGATAGAGAGTTTTGATACGATCAGCTAATGCTTGATTGTAGTTCAACATGAGGAAAATGCTGCCATTTCGAATGACGGTATCAGGTTGTACGATTTCCATGTTGGCCACTTTATGATATGTCAGGAAATAGACTGGATGTGCATAGACGGGGAGATGGAAACGATCATCGTTTCCTTTTTCATCAATGAGTATATATTTTCGGGTGGTGTCTGGTAGGGAAAGCAGGTAATGAGCCATATTAGTATAGCCTTCATTAAAGGCATCGGAAGCATGGAGGCTATTGGCAAAAAAGACGAAATACTTGGTTAGGTTAAAGGTGGCACTAAAGAACAAACTCATGACGAGGAGTGACAGAAGGGCTATTTTTGTTCCCACTTGAGAACGAAGGGCTTTATTTAAGATCCAAAAAGCTGACATGGTAGCCATGAGAAATACCGGCATTTGAGTGCCAATAGAACGCAGGGCGTGAGGCAGTCCTTCGTCAGTGAGAAATTCAGGAATAAGCATGACAAAGAAGGATCCTAAGAGGAAGACATTGATAACGAGTCGCGTATCACGGTCGCCTTCACGGATGCGTCGTCCCAAAAGAGTCACTGTTTGCCAGATCACAAAGAGAAAGCCAGCCAGGAAAAAAGTACCAACGAAAGGATCAAGTACTGGGTATGGTGGATAGTTATGACGCCAGTTTTGATCACCCCAGAAATTATACTTGAGGAGTGAAAGGGAAAAAGTCTTGGCCAAGGTTGTCCAGAGATGTCCGTGATTGACTTCTGGAGAAAGAATAGACACAGCAGAGGTACGAGAAGAAAAATCTTCTGGATGAGCGATGAAAAAGTCATAAAACATGGGTGCTGCGGCTATAAAGGCACCGCAAATAAAAACAAGCCCATGTTTCCAGAAGCGACGGAGGAATTGTTCATACGAGAGCATGAGAGCTGGCAAGAGTAAGACTAGGATAAGAGGCGCCACTCGAAAGGCAATATAGGTATGGAGTCCCAAGCCAAAAATAATACCGGAAATAAAGAAGTGACGAAGACGCTGAGAATGAAGTCCTTTAAAGAAAAAATAAAAGGAAAAGGAAAGAATAAGGGTAGTCATAATGGCCCGGAAGCCAATACGGGAAAAGTTGATAGCCCAGTAGGAAGTGGCCAGCATGAAAGCAGCCAAAAGCCCTGCTCCTCGACGATGGAAGAGCTCTTTGGCGAGAAGATACATACCAAGTACCGAAAGAGTACCAAAGAGAATCGAGGCCATTTTCAGTCCGGTAACGGTATTGCCAATCAGCCAAACGAAAAAAGCCTGAATATTAATGAACAAGCCTTCGCGACCAAAGTTTGCAGGATAAAAGAGTTGGAAATGATGGGTTTCGAGAGCGTGGACAGTATCAACACCATTAGCGGCTTCATCAGGATAGAGTCCGATAGGGATATTCTCGATGTGAGTGAAGCGGATAAAGAAAGCGCCAACCAAAATTACTACTAAAGCGGTAGTAGTAAGAAAAGAAAGAGATTTTCTTTCAAACATAGCTTTTTTAAGTGGAGGTACCACCTGTTTTATTTTTGTTTCTATGGTAGAATTATAGCAAAGAATATCCCAAAAAAAAAGAAATAATTCTTGTGTTGTTGTATTATGGCCGCTTCTCCTGAGCGCATGCCTGGTTCGTCACTTCCGTCTGCAGAATCTGCGAAAAAAGAGATCGTTTTTTTTGACTACGCACCGGGCCAAATATGGTCAGGAGAGGTTTCTGTACATATAACAGACAGAACAGAATCTGGTCGTTTGAAGGTCGCTATTTCTGATCCAAAAAAAGGCGATGATTCACAGGAACAAATATTTTCCGCAGAACAATTGAGAGAATTTCTTGATAAAAATCAGTGTACGCTGACAACGCAAGAAGAGTCTGAGAGAATTGAAAATCCTGAAAATGCTGTTTCTGAGAAAAGTGGAACTGTGATTCCTTTTGATAAGCCGGCACCTGAGGGATTAGCCGAAGCCAATGCTGCCGAACAACGGGCTCGAGAATATAGAGTGCTGCACGAGAAGATGGCGCAGATCCATGAGAAGATTTATCAAAAATTGAAAGCTGCGGGAGCCCTGGTTGATCCAGATCGCATGGAGGGTGATATAGAAGCAATAGAACAAAGAATCAATACCATTGGAGCGGCTATTGAGACTCTAGTGGAAGAGACTGTTGATACTACGAGCGAAGTCACGTTAGAGCAGTTAGAAGCTAAAAAAGAAAGACTCAAGCAACTAGAAGGGCAGTTAGGTGAAGCCGAGAGTCTTTTTGCGGAGATTAAAGAAGCAGTTGATGCCCTGCCTCCTCTTCAGGCTGCTACGGAAAATGAACCAGGTGAGGGAAATGCTTCTTTGAACCCAGGATCAACTGAGAGTGAGGGAGGGGACCGAAAGAAAAAACGAAAGCTTCGTAAGGGTGGATCTGGTGGTGATGGTGGAGACGGAGAAGGTCCTGATGAAGAAAAAGAAAAAAGACAGAAGAAGAAAAAAGAAGATCGAGCAGCAAAAAGAGCTGAGAAAAGAGCTGCCGGTGAAGGAGGAGCGCCTTCAGATGCTACTCAAGAGGCGTGGCGACAAACGACGCAAGCTTTTCGTCCAGATTCTCGAGAAGCGAGGTCTGCAGAGACAGGGCCGCAAGCCGATGCAGCAGAACGTAAGGGGCCTGATGCGCCTCAGGATAAGGAGAAACCGAAGGGACCTGAAGGACCAAAAGAATTTTTGGCTGTTTTGGCTGAACGGGAAGCCCTTGTTCTTGGTCTCATTGATAATATTCAGTCTCTTCAAGATTTGGCTGGACTTCGTCACGGAATGTATGTTACTGAGAGTAGAACGCCGAGAAAACGTTTCTTTAACCCTGCTAGTATTGAGTCAGAGATAAAAAGATCAATGACAGAAGAGGAGAAAAAAGCTTTGTATGAACTAGAAGTCAAGCTTGAGAACGCGACGCGAATGAAATGGAAGCCTTTATTTAGAAAAAAGGAGAATGCGTATTATGCTAGTGAAAAACAAAAAATTGATGCTGCTAAGGACGTCGTCTCTCTCGAAAAGATTGCTCAACACTTAGAACAGCCCTTCAATACTGAAGATTTTTCTCTCTCAGAGGATGACTTTCAACAACTTTCAAACTCAGACCAAGCGTTTATATTGGAACGGCATGGAGACGTTGTGGGAGAGTTACGAGAGGAGCTGGATAAGAAACGTACTCAATTAAAAGGGTCAGAGCTGCCTGAAGGTGGTGAAGTGAGTTCTCGGATGCGCGGTAGAGGTGGTGCTGGTGTGGGCGGTCAAAGAGGAAGGCAGGGCGTAGATAATAGGAAAGGCGAAGCTGCGGTGGAAGATCAAGCAAAAGAAGTGAGAAAAGCTCTTCTCGAGGAAGGTGAGCAGTTGTATTATCGTGACGAAAAAGGAGCCTTGTGTACCGTAGAGCGGAAAGGTAATCTCTATGGCTACAGTATTGAAGGAGATACGGAACCAGCAGATATTCGCTATACAGAAAGTCAAATGAAGGCTCTTATAGCAGACTGGGTGAAAGTGGAACAAGGAAGTGAACCAGTGGTACCCGGAGAGCCAGCTCAACCAGAAAATCCTGCTGCTACAACCCCTCCCAAAGATACATCGCCAGAGGCTGAAGCGCAGCCAGCATGGACAAAGAAGCGGCTGTGGGAGGCAGTTTCTGAGGGTCAGGGGTTTATTCTCAAAAGCCCTGGTGGGAAAGAATATGTCTATCGAAGAGAAGGCAATGATGTCACAGCAGGCAAAGCTCATACCGTGGTAACAGAACAGGCTCTCAAACGTCTCAATAACGGCTGGGTATTTGAACTTGTTTCCAGTATTCCAGAACCGGCAGTAAAAAATGATGAGATCGACAAGGCTTCTCCAGAAAATGAAGATGCGGAAATGGCGCGTGCGTGGGACGAGGCTTTACGTGAGTCTAGGGAACTAGCAGCTACTCCAGAACCAGCATGGAACTTTGAGCGTCTCAAAGCAGAAATTCCTGACGGAAGCTCCTTTGAACTGAGGAGTACGGAAGCTACGCTCGAAACTTTTTTTTGTCGAAGAAAGGGAGAGGATTTTCTCAATTGGAGAGGGAAAGTGGTAACAGATCAGATATTAGAACGGTTGAATGAAGGATGGGAGCTTACTTTTCAGGAAATATCAAGGCCAGAAGTAAAAACTGAGCCACTTGATATTGATCTCGATGCCTTGGAAAAAGAAGATCGTGGCACCTTTCGTTCTTTTGAGATTGATGTGCCTGCTCAACCAGAGCAACCTCTTTCTCCCGATTCTCCTGAGGCTTTGCAGCAGAAAATTGATGCCTTAAAGACTGATATGGAGGAGTTTCGGTACAAGTATGCTGAGACAGATTATGAGCATACTTCTGCTTGGAAGACGGTCACAGGATTTTTCCGAAACCTGACAAAAAAAGGAGACGATGATGCTGATGCGCGATACTGGGATAGTGAATACAAGAAAAAGCTCATGGAGCTGAAAAATTTGGAACTAGACCAGTTAAAACAATCAGGACTGAAAGGTGAGGCTCTGAAAGAGCGGATGGCTGGTTTAATCCAATACTATAAGTATGAACAGGCTTCAGGATTATATAACGATAGAACTCAGGTGCGAATGGAACGAAAAACTCTTCCTGGAAAAATTTTTGATTTATACGAAGCAGGGATTAAAAAGTACAGCAAGCTTCCTCGTTCAGTGAAAGTAGCTCTCTCTTTGGGGTTATTGGGACTTTCGGGAGTAACAGGTGGAACTTCTCTTGTTGTAAAGAGAATACTGGCTGGAAGTGGCGCTGCGGTTGGCATTGAGTCAGTACTTGCTTTGCGTTCTGAAGAAAAGTCAAAAAAACTGAAAGAAGAACACCTGAAACAATTTAAGAAAGGATTTTCTGTGGAGAAATATGAAGAGGCTTTCAAGGAATTTTCTTCTCTTTTAAATTTGGAAATAGAAGGGCTGAATGATGATTTACAGAAGAAAAAGAGGGAGGCTCTACTGAGAAAAGGAGCAGCGTGGGGAATAGGTGTTGGTATAGTAGGGGCTTCTTATGCTGCTAGTGGTCTGGGTCATCATGAGACAATGAATCATCCTTCTGTTGCTACTCCTACACCGGAACATGCAGCTTCTGCTCCGGCTGGTGTCAGTGCGGGCGAAACTCCTTCAGGAGTACATCCTCAAGAATTTAAAGTTTCATTTGGTCGGGAAGATATAACCTCAGCTGATGGCAAGCGGGGCTTGTGGGGGGTATTGGATCGACATCTGCCCCAGGATATGCTGCCTCAAGCAGAGAAGGATCGTATTATTCGGTCCTGGGAGAACATTATCCAGCAGAAGCTTGATCATATGTCACCGGCTGAGCGAGCCGCGGTCGGGTTTCCTACAGGAAATATTAATAATATTTATGCTGATACCCAGATTGATCTTGGAAAGCTTTTGACACCAGATGAGATTCAGTCAGTCATGGAAGGAAAGGAAATTCCTGCTCCTTCTGGAAACCTGGAGAGTGTAGTGTCTCATGGCGCTGAACAAGGAGATCATGCTCCTCAAGCGGCTCATCCTCCAGTTTCTGAACCAGGAGGAAAGTCCCTGCCCGTAGAAGGTTCAGGCAAACCTTTGCCTATAGAGGGTTCAGGAAAGCCTAAACCTGTCTTTGACGCTTTTCATCACGGTAGCCCTCCGAAGATTGAGCATGTGGCCGGAGCACCGGTGGCAGAGAATACTGTTCCTACCAGTGATTATCGAACCTATCTGAGAGAGCATCCAGGGGATATTTCTCGTTATTACAGTGCCTTAGGAAAAGTTCGTGAGGGAATATTCGCCTTCCCGGCAGGTGAACACGGCGTGCCTTCTCAATATGATTATCGTATTCATGCAGGTAAACTTGATAACACCCAGGTTAGCGCAGTATTGGAAGACATGAAGAATTTTCGAGAAGGAGTTTCGCAGTATGATCCAATACGTAATCCGCTCGATCCTGATCATCAGATGACGGCGGTAGTGAAGTTTGTTGAGGCATCGGAAAAGGCTTTTGGTAAAGATCTCGCCAAGATACAGGACGGTGAAACGATTAACCACTATACAAGACGCATGGCCGCGGCCGCACTGAGTACTGGTAAAGAAATTAAAGGATTTTACAAACCATAATTAAAACTCTATGGCCATTGATTATTCAGAATTAAAGCAGGAGTTCGTCAAAGAATTCCATCTCGAAAACGTTCCTGAAGATAAACAAGAAGAACTGTTGGAGAAAATGGGCGAAGCGCTGCTCAAGCGTATTTTCCTGGAAACGATGGAGAAAATTGGCGAAGCGGGGGTGACTGAGTATGAAGCACTCCTTGATAAAAAGGCTTCCCAGGAGGAAATCGATGCGTTTTTCGAAAGCAAAATTCCAGGGTACAATAGATTTGTCAGCGAAATTGTCGAAGCTTTTAAGGAGGAAATGAAAAAGGCGGTATAATTCTCAATGAAATAGATTATCTGTATCCTTATGATAGCTAATGAAGAAAAAGGAGAAGTCATGCCCCAGGAATCGGTTGAACAAGTGCCAGTGTCGGAAAAAGAAAGTCTTCCTCAGGTAGAGAAACCTATAACACAAGAGGTAGGACGAGAAAAGGTGCATGAGCGCTATCAGGAAATTCTTTCCAAAGTGACTCCAGCGAAGCAAACGACGAGTGACGATGACGCGGCCATAGAACTTGATGCCAAGCATATTGGAGCTCTGACCGATGAAGACAGTAAAGTGCAGAAGCTTTTGGATTTAGCGAGTACCAAAGGAGTCGCTCATGCGGTCAAAGTGGCTCGCTCCTTACGTGATTATTATGCGCTCGATCGATTACATGATGAATTAGCGGACAAATTGTATCAGGGCTTGGTGGAAAAGGGATTGATTGAAAAAGAATAGTTCACAAAGAGAAAAACAAAATGAGTATGGAGGGTTTTGATTTGAATATTATCCTGGAGCCGCTGGCGGCCCTTTTTGGCTTTGTCGCACTTTTGAGTGGGCTCTTTTTAGTAGCCCGAAGTTTTCTTCGTTTCCGCTACCAGGTAAATCAGTCTCTCAATATGGATGTCGAGGTAGTCAAAGTCATGCGTCAGAAAGTGCCCGAAGGTCAATCACAAAATGCGGAAGCCTGGCGTGATGAAATACTCGCTATGGAGCAGCTTCTGGGTTCGCTTGCCACACTGAAACCATTGGGAGGATTTTTCAAGAAACTATTTTTTCATGCTCCTAATATTGTTTTTGAAATCGCTAATCCTTCTTCCAGCGAGGAAATTTTCTTTTATTTGTCGCTTCCCAAACGTTATCGGGAGAGTGCAGAGAAGCAGATTCATAGCTTTTTTCCTCACGCGGTGATTGAGAAGGTGACGGACTATACTATTTTCTCCCCAGGCAGTTTCACAGCGGTGGCGTTGCTTGATCTCAAAGAAAGCCATGCCTTGCCACTGAAAACCTATCGTAATCTTGGTGTCGATCCTCTCAATGAGATTTCTAATGCGCTTTCAAAACTGGAGACAGAGGCTGAAGGAGCGGCTATTCAGATCTTACTTTCTCCGGCTCATGCCAGTTGGCGAAGCGAGGGAAAAAAGATCGCCCAAAGAATGCAAGAAGGGAAGCGTTTGAAGGATGCTCGTAAAGGAGATTCCCTTACGGCGGGCTTGGGAAAGAATATGGTTTCGGCGCTGGCGCCTCCCAAGAAAAAACCGGAACTCAAAGAAGAAAAGAAGCTCGTCGTTCTGACACCGGAAGAGCAGGAACTGGTGAAATCAATCGACAATAAAGCCGGAAAGACCGCGTTCCATGTCAATGTCCGTTTGATAGCCTCAGCAGCCACACAGGAGCGAGCAGAGGCGATTTTGGGACATATAGAGAACGCTTTTGGTCAATTTGAAAATCCAGAAGTAAACAGTTTCCGCATTCGGAAGCGGGTGAAAGGAAAAAATGCGGTCTATGACTATATTTTCCGCAATGTGGATGATGAAACGGCCATGATTTTGACGGTGGAAGAATTGGCCAGTATTTTCCATTTTCCTATTTCTACTACAGAGACCCCAAAGATTAAATGGTTGAAAGCTGGAGCAGCCGCGCCCCCAGTCAATGTTCCTCAAACTGGTCTGCTTTTGGGCTACAACGAATACCGAGGAGCGAAGACAGAAATTCGTATTACTGACAACGATCGTCGTCGTCATATGTATGTGGTAGGACAGACGGGTGTCGGAAAGTCGAATTACCTCCAGGAAATGGCCAAAAAGGATGCCCAGGCCGGTAAGGGCTTCTGTTTTATTGATCCTCATGGTGATGCTATTGAGGATATTTTGACCTCTATTCCGAAGGAGCGAGCCGAAGATGTGATTATTTTTGATCCAGCGGATGTAGCACGACCAATTGGTATTAATATGCTCGAATATGATCAAA
>CAYYET010000018.1:0-12103 GCA_964471075.1 uncultured Bdellovibrionales bacterium | reverse complement strand
TCTCATGATATTGCTATCGCGGGATTTTGAGTCCCGTGTGTCTACCATTCCACCATCCCGGCAACTCTCTCTGACAAAGTGCCTTCAAACGAATACCAGAAGCAGAATACGGAATTCACGCCCCTTTGTCAACTGAGACCAGCGCTGCTTCTGCTGCCCGAGTCAAAAGCATCGCTACAGTTACTGGCCCTACTCCACCAGGAACTGGAGAAAGAAAAGCTACCTTTTTTTCTACTTCCTCCCGCTTTACATCTCCCTGTACTTTCTCTCCTACATGAACATTTCCTCCATCAATCACAATGGCCTCCGAAGAAACCATAGTTTCATCAAGAAGATCTGGTATACCACAAGCAGTTACTATTACTTTCGCTGTTCGTGTTTTTTCACTCAAACCTTCACGACCAACAGAGCTCAAAACATACTCTGCCTCCAGTCCTTCGAGAGAAAGGGTAAAAGTGATCACCTTACCCAAAAGCTCTGAGTTTACTATTGCCACCGCTTTCTCTCCATGAAAAGGTACTCGTGTTTCACGAAGCAATTCAGCAATAGCTCGAGGAAATACCGGGCAAGCCTCACAGTCTCCCAGAAGAAATTTGGTAATGGTTTCTTCATGAAAACCATCCACATCTTTCTTGGGATCAATGTGAGCAATAATTTCATCAGTAGGAAACCCGGGAGGAAGTGGGAGTTGGACCAAAATACCATGAATCCGTTCGTCGTGATTGAGTTGCTCAATAGTGTCAAAAATTTCTTCACAGGAAATATCCTTTCGAAGGATATGTTTTTCAAAATACATACCCACTTCTTTCGCTCGCTCTTCTTTCAGGCCTATGTATTTCTGGGATTCAAGATCATCCCCTACCAGGAGGACAGCTAATCCCGGAGTTACCAAAGATTCTTTCAGGCGCTCTTTAAGAGTCTCCAGTAAACGGTCGGCTATTGGTTTTCCGTAGAGCAGTGACATGGCGGTAACTTACAAAACAAAGAAAAAGAAAAGAAGAGCAACTACAATACGATACACTCCAAAGGCTATAAACGTATGCGTTTCTACAAACCGAAGGAGAAACTTTACCGAGGCCATTGCCACCACAAAAGCCGTCACAAATCCCACGAGAAGAAGTGGCAGATCATTGGCTGTCATAAACATACCGCTTTTCCAGATATCGAGCGTCGTAGCGGCTACCATCGTTGGAACCGCTAACAAAAAAGAAAACTCTACGATAGCTTTTCGCTTCATACCGAGTAACAACCCACCAACAATCGTTGCTCCCGCTCGAGAAACTCCCGGAATCACCGAAAGTGTTTGAAAGAGCCCAATAAGAAAAGCTGTTCGGTATGACAAAGCTTCAAGATCCCTATCTGAGTCTTTTTCTTTACGAAAATACTCAAATCCTATCAGCACGAGACCACCAATAAAAAGTGCTCCTACTACGACCATGGATGATTCAAACAAGTGACGGATAAGCTTATAGAGCACAAAACCAATCCCTATGGCTGGCAATAACGCTACCACGATACGCTTCATCATTTCCCAGTCCAAAAGAAGCTTACGCCAGTAGAGCGTCACAATAGCAAGAATGGCTCCCAGCTGAATGATAATCTGAAAAGTTTTGACAAATTCTGATTCTGGAATGTGAAGGAGCTGGGCCGCAAGGATCAGATGGCCCGTTGAGGAAATGGGAAAAAATTCCGTTACTCCTTCAACAATACCAAGAACAAAAGCATCAAAAAAATTCATATGTTTTAAAACAAGGTTTCAAGTGTCGGAGCAGAAGCTTGCGGTGCATGCTCATTTTTGGCTGATTCAAGAAGTTTCTTATTCCCATGAAGCTCTGCCAAATACTCCCAGTTTCGAAACTCTGGGTATTTTTCCAAAAGTTTTTCCAGAACCTCTACCGTCACTCGTACATCACCGGCACCAGTATGCGCTGTATTATGCTCTTTGCCACAATACAGTTTGACCGCGGCTGAAAGAGTACGCGCAGCAAACATATTACGAGCTTCCATCTTATGATACAACACTTTAGCATCCAATACTTTCTTTTTGGTAAAATCAAAATTCTTACCTACACTGGAAAATTCACCTCGCAGAAACGGGAGATCGAAACCCGTGATATTAAATCCTCCGACATCGGCTCCATCAAACATATTCCATAGCTCGTACGAAAGCTTCGCAAAGCTCGGGGCATCGGTAACATCAGCATCTGTAATATGGTGTACCGCCGTAGCATCAGGAGAAATAGGGCGTCCGGGATTAATACGTTGACAGTAACTGATAATCTCTCCTGAAGGAAGAATTTTTTCGTAGGCCAACTCAATAATCTTATCCTCGCCCACGCTCAAACCGGTCGTTTCCAAGTCGAAAATAATAAGTGGGCGCTCCAAGGGTAAATAATCTGGAATAGTAGTCCGAAGCATATGAAAAAATAGGATATCCTTCATTGTACCCCAAAAAGGGCCTTCACTCCACTGTAACACTTTTGGCTAGATTTCTCGGTCGATCAACGTCATATCCGCGCGCCACGCTCATATGATACGCCAAAAGCTGAAGTGGAATCACGGAAAGAAGCGGGGTCAGCATCTCAAGTGTTTTTGGAAGTGCAATAACCGCATCAGCCTTCTTTGCCAAAGCAGTATTGCCTTCAGTTGTCAGCACTACAACCGTTCCTCCACGCGCTTTGATTTCCTCTAAACCACTTACACTCTTCTCATAGACACTGTCTTTGGGTGCTACCATAATACACAAAGCTTCACTATCAATCAGCGCAATCGGTCCATGTTTCATCTCTCCCGTTGGATACCCTTGTGCAGAGACATAGGCAATTTCTTTCACCTTGAGCGCTCCTTCAAAGGCAATGGGAAAATTATATTTCCGCCCTAGGTAAAGGTAATTCTTGCGACCTGCATACTTCTTGGCAAGCTTCTTAATCATTTTGTCTTGCTTGAAGACTTCTGTCATGAGCTTCGGAATACGACTAAGTTCTCTGGCAATTCTTTGCCCTGTCACCAGCGACATACCACGTCTACGACCTAAGTAGAGGGTCAAAAGGGCTAGCACGGCCAATTGCGAGGTAAAGGCCTTAGTTGAAGCCACGCTTACTTCTGGACCAGCATGATTATAGATGCCAGCATCTGTTTCTCGAGCAATAGTAGAGCCAACGACATTCACAATGCCGAGAGTAAGTGCTCCTTTGGCCTTGGCTTCACGCACTGCCGCCAGAGTATCAGCTGTTTCCCCAGACTGCGAAATGGCTAAAACAGCCGTATATTTATCTAGTAATGGTTTTCGGTAACGGAATTCTGAAGCAAACTCCACCTCTACCGGAATACCGGCATATTCTTCAAACATGTACTCACCGACCAGACCAGCATGGTATGATGTTCCACAGGAAACGATAATAATGCGTTTAATAGTGCTTAAACGCTTCTCTACTTCACGCAAACCGCCTAAACGCGCCATTCCTTCTTCAACTACCAATCGGCCCCGTAAAGCATCAGCAAAGCTGTGTGGCTGCTCAAAAATTTCTTTCAGCATGAAATGTGGATAACCGCCACGATGTGCTTCGCGTTCTGACCATTCCACTAGTTTTTCATCTTTCTTCCGTACCGTGTTACCGGATTTCACTATGTAACCCTGCGAAGTAATGACAGCCCACTCACCATCATCGAGATAAACAACCTTCTTCGTATGAGCTAGAATGGCCGAAACATCGGACGCTACAAAATATTCATCATTCCCAAGACCCAAAAGAAGTGGGCTCCCTAAGCGAGCTACTAATAACTTCTCTGGTTCCTTTTCGCTACACACTACTAAGCCATACGTCCCCCGAAGCTCTGACAGCGTTAACGCAAAGGCTTCTTCGAGACTGGTACTTTTTTTCTTCAGGTGCTCTTCTATGAGATGAGCCACTACCTCGGTATCTGTTTCCGAAGTAAAACGATGTCCTTTTTTCAGAAGACGTTCTTTGAGCTCAAAATAATTTTCGATAATACCATTGTGCACTACTGCCAGCGCCCCTGAACAATCAGCATGCGGGTGGGCATTTTTTTCGGCCGGCTTACCATGCGTGGCCCAACGAGTATGAGCGATACCCAGAGAAGAGACTATCTTCTTCCCATTCATTTTCTTTTCCAGCTCCGCTACTTTGCCGAGAGCGCGCACCCGTTTGATCTTTCCTCTTTCAAGCAATGCTACACCAGCACTATCGTAGCCACGATATTCCAACCGGTGTAGTCCTTCTACCAAGAGATCCTTCGCCTGACGCTTGCCCACATAGCCGACGATACCACACATATTCGTAGAGGTTAAAAAGTTACCCCGTAACAATACTGACGATTTTTCCAGGGATATAGATCACTTTGCGAACGGTTTTTCCGGCAATATGTGTTTGCGCCTTAGCATCAGCCAATGCCAGTTCTTTGACAGTCGCTTCATTCGTATCAGCTTCTACAGAAAGTACCAAACGCACTTTACCATTGACCTGGACAGCAATAGTCATAGTCTCGGCGACAATTTTCTTGGCGTCATATTTCGGCCAGGGTGCTAAGAAAATTGATTTCTTCTCGCTAAGTTGTGACCACAGTTCTTCTGTAATATGCGGTGCAAATGGAGAAAGAAGAATGAGAAGCGTCTTATACTGCGAAACAGAAACCTTTTCCGTCTTATCCATCTCATTGACCAGGATCATGAGACTACTGATAGCAGTATTAAATTTCAGCTCTTCCGTGTCTTCTGTTACTTTCTTGATTGTTTTGTGAAGTGAACTTTCCAGATTTTTATCTGCTTGTTTGCCCAGCTTTGCTTTCAATTTCCAGACTTTTTCCAAGAACCGAGTCAACCCAATAATACTTTCTGTTTTCCAGGCTTTCATGTCTTCCAGTGGCCCCATGAACATCTCATAGAGACGCAAACTATCCGCCCCAAACTCTGCTACCACCTGATCAGGATTCACGACATTTCCCTTCGACTTCGACATCTTCTGACCATCGTGAGCCAGAATAGTCCCCTGGTGACGCAGTTTCATGAACGGTTCATCAAAACCAAGATAACCATGCTTCATGAGCGCCTTAGTAAAGAAACGAGCATAGAGAAGGTGCAGCACGGTGTGTTCCGCTCCACCCATGTAGAAATCAACTGGAAGATATTTTTCGAGCGCCTTCTTGGAAGCAAAGGCTTTTACGTTCTTCGGATCAGCAAAGCGCAGGAAATACCAACTGGAACATACGAACGTATCCATGGTATCGACTTCGCGACGGGCCGGTTTTTTGCACTTGGGACACTTTACCTTGTGAAAGCTCTTGGAGCGTACCAGGGGTGATTCTCCGGTTGGCCGGAAATCGACATCCGTCGGTAGCTTCACGGGCAAATCTTTTTCGGGCACCGGAACCGCTCCACAGTGTTCACAGTAGATAATGGGGATCGGAGCACCCCAGTAGCGCTGACGTGATACCAGCCAGTCACGGAGTCGATAATTGACTACTTTCTTTCCGAGACCCTCTTTCCTGAGCCAAGCTGCCATTTTTTCTCGTGCCTCAAAAGAAGTAAGACCAGAAAATTCCCCAGAATCAGTAAGGATGCCATCTGTGGTATATATTTTCTCGTTAATAAACTTCTCAAAAAGATAGCGATGGAGTGGATCCACGACGCGCTCCTCTACTTCTTTCTTGGAAAGCCACTCTACCTGAAATTTTCCTTGCTCATCCTTCTCTAATTTTTGTTTCACCTGAGTTTCATCAAGTAACTGGAAATATAAACCCGTCGCATCAATAGTGCGAGCAACATTTTTGGAAGCGGCAAAGTAGTGATGATGTACTGTTTCTGATTGATCGACCAAGACTACATTTTTATACCCTGTCTCTTCTTTGATTTCTCGAAGCGCCGTTTTTACTACATCTTCCCCTTCTTCCAAGCCCCCGCCAATAAAGAGGTTCCCTCCAAGTTTTTCTCCCCAGTTAATAGAAAGAAACTTTCCGGTAGCTTTGTTTTCAACAAGAGCCACGATACTTCTTCGGTACTGTTCATTCTTCTTTGGTTCACCGGTTACGGGTTCAATGACCGTCATGACATCCAGCCCATACTTTTTCGCAAAGGCTCCGTCACGCTCATCATGCGCTGGTACTCCCATCACTGCTCCCGTTCCATAGGTTCCTAACACATAGTCAGCAACATACACTGAAAGACGTTTCCCGGTAAACGGATGAGCTACTTCAACCCCTTTCAGAATGACACCCGTTTTGTTTTTATTGAGCTCGGTCCGCTCTAAATCTGTTTTTTTCTTGGCAACAGCCAGATACTTTTTGACCTCATCCAGATTTTTAATCTCAGATGCCAGCGTGGTAATCAGCGGATGCTCTGGGGCTATAACTACATAACTACAACCAAAAATCGTATCGAGCCGCGTGGTAAACACCTTCACCTCTTCTTCACTATCAGTCACATAGAAAACTACTTCGGTGCCCTCTGAACGGCCAATCCAATTTTTCTGAGCCGCTTTGGTAGATTCCGGCCAATCAATCTTGTTGAGTCCGGAAATCAGTCCAGAAACTTTCTTTCCGGTCTTGGTCTTGGTATCTTCGATAAAATCAGTAATCTTGAAAAACCACTGCTCCAGATCTTTTTGAATCACCACATCACCAGAGCGCTCGCATTTGCCATCTACCACCTGTTCATTGGCCAGCACTGTTTGGCATGAGGGACACCAATTCACTTTGGCCTTCTTTTTGTAGGCCAGTCCGTTCTTGTAGAGAAACAGGAACATCCACTGGGTCCACTTATAATATTCCGGGCTCGAGGTATTAATTTCCCGATCCCAATCATAGGACAACCCGACCGACTTAATCTGGCGAGTAAAGTTTTTAATCGATTCTTTTGTTTTCTTGCTGGGATGAATCTGTGTTTTAATGGCAAAATTTTCGGCCGGCAATCCAAAAGCATCCCAACCCATCGGATGGAGGACTTCATAGCCCTGGAAGCGCTTGAAACGAGCGTAAATATCGGTCGCCGTGAAATTCTCCACATGCCCCACATGCAGTCCGTCCCCAGAAGGATAGGGGAACATGTCCAAAATATAGTATTTTCCCTTCTTTCCCTTGGGTTTCGGATGACCCTTTCTATCCCAGACTTTTTGCCATTTGGCTTCAATTTTTTGCGGTTCGTAGCCCTGTTTCATAGCTCGTGGTATCGGAATAATTGCTTCCCTACTCTACCGTACTGCTGCCTTTTTTTCAAGAAAAACAGCCCAAGATCTTGAATCTTAGGCTGTTTCATGGTCTAGTCTAGAAAGAAATTTACATCTTTCTCCGAACCACTCGCTTCTTCGTCTCAACCATTCCGTGCCAGAAACGACTCACAAATTTATGGGTCAATCGATACACGATATAAATGATCAAGCCGTACACAATCACCATAGGAAGTCCTAAGATGGCTAGCATGATAATGCCTTCCAAGAAATGACCAAGGGTCTTCAAAAGCATCACCACTGATTCTTTAAAGGTCTGTCCTGGGCGGAAGCCTTGATCAGCGCTAATCTCTCGGTCCTCAGTCATAAAGACCGTAATAGTTGCCTTGTCCGTCTGAGAATTGAGATATCGCATCTGCCCTTCAAGAGATTCTATTTCGCTTCGTATAGAGGCAAGCCGATCAGTAATTTCAATAACATCGCTTACCTTGGTAGCTTTATCGAGTAAATCTTGCAAAGCTCCTTCAGCGGCCTTCTTATTGGTAATACGAGCCTGAACATCGATCCATTGCTCAGTTACATCGCTGCCAGAGGTATTTTCTGAAACTACCTGAGTGGCCACGCTTTTCAATCGAGAAAGAGCCTCTTCAAACTGGGCCACTGGAACACTAATAGTCACCGAACCAGTTTTTACAGAACCCGTAGACTGATCGAAGAAACTATTCATGACCGTACCACCAAGTTCTTCCGCAATAGCACGAACTTTGGTCGCTGCTTGATCAGCATTTTCTACTTGCAGTGTGAGACTGCCATTTTTCATGACTTTCTGCGCTACCTCTGCTCCTACACTTCCACTTCCTTCCATCATCACGCTCGGAGCAGCAGCATCCATCATAGGCATGGAAGAATTTCCTTCTAATACGAGAGGACTCGTTCTCTTTGCTTTATTCCCCTTTGGCAGAGCCATATTCATCGGCTCACCCTTCATGATGGTGCTCATGCCACTGGAAACAGTCGGTTTCGACATCGACATATGACGTGTTCCTGAAAAGAACATCGCCACAAAAAAGACGAGAAGCATAAAGGACAAGAGTCCTAACACTCCCACACCAAGAGACTTCCAAAACCTCTTTGAACTGCCTTGCATAGTTTTGTTTTAAAAATGATAAAGACGAGTGTATCACTCGTCTTTATTCTACTCCTCCTTTATCAAATCTCAAAGACTATTTCCATTTGGAAACGATGTACCGTGTCGACTGTGATGTTTACGCGCTACTTTAATACGAGCAAATTCTTTTTCAATCATAGCTGCCGTACGAGCATACTCTTCATCATCCATCGTCAATCGTTCTTTCTTCAGTGCTTCGGCACGCTGGCGAGCTTCTTCGGCTCGTGCTAGATCGATCTCTTCAGCTCGCTCCGCGGTATCAGCCAAAACCGTCAGTACACCATCATGAAACTCCACAAAGCCTCCCGAAGTAGCCAGACTCATTTCTTCGCCATTCGCTGTTTTCCGGAGCATGATTTCTCCAGCATTGAGTGACCCAATATAGGGTATGTGATGAGGTAAAATCGTCACTTCCCCATGCACCACTGGCAGTGTCGCCTGGTACACCTCTTCTTCCAAGACTGTCCGTTCTGGAGTGACAATTTTAAACTTAATCATACTTATTTCCGTCCTTCAGCAATCACTTCTTCAATAGAACCCTTCATATAGAAGGCTGCTTCTGGAATATCGTCTAGCTCTCCAGAAAGAATACGTTCAAAACCAGAAATAGTGTCTTCAAGTTTTACATACTTACCTGTTGCTCCGGTAAACTGTTCTGCTACGAAGAATGGCTGTGAAAGATACTTCTGTACCTTACGAGCTCGAGCGACGGTCTGCTTGTCTTCATCCGACAATTCTTCCATACCCAAGATTGCAATAATGTCCTGGAGGTCCTTGTAGCGCTGGAGAATTCTCTGCACACCGCGAGCGACGGTATAATGACGCTCTCCAACTACCTGCGGATCAAGAATAGTCGAACTAGAATCAAGCGGGTCAACCGCAGGATAAATACCAATTTCCGTCAATGCACGGTTCAATACAACCGTCGAATCGAGGTGAGCGAAGGTGGTGGCAGGAGCTGGGTCAGTGAGGTCATCCGCTGGCACATATACAGCCTGTACCGAGGTAATCGATCCTTTCTTGGTCGAAGTAATACGTTCCTGGAGTCCTCCCATTTCTTCCGCCAAGGTTGGCTGGTACCCTACCGCCGAGGGAATGCGACCGAGCAGCGCTGACACTTCCGATCCTGCTTGAGTGAAACGGAAAATATTATCCACGAAGAGAAGCACATCCTTGCCTTCATCATCACGGAATGATTCTGCCATAGTCAAAGCAGTCAGTGCTACACGCTGGCGAGATCCCGGTGGTTCATTCATCTGGCCGAACACCAGCGCTGTCTTGTCGAGTACGCCTGATTCTTTCATTTCATAGTAGAGGTCATTTCCTTCACGAGTACGCTCCCCAACACCAGCGAACACTGAGTAACCACCATGTTCCTGTGCAATGTTACGGATGAGCTCCTGGATAACGACGGTCTTTCCGACACCGGCACCACCGAAGAGTCCTACCTTACCACCTTTCATAAACGGACAGATGAGGTCAATCGATTTGATACCGGTTTCGAAAACTTCCGCCTTGGTTGACTGTTCATCAAAGGACGGAGCAGTACGATGAATGGAATTTCTCTTTTCCGCTACTACATTTTCCTTACCATCAATGGCATCACCGAGCACATTAAACATACGGCCTAGCACCACTTTCCCTACCGGGACAGAAATAGGAGCACCAGTGGCTTTTACCTCAGTACCGCGTCGGACACCATCAGTCGAACCCATGGCTACAGCCCGGACTCGATTGCCACCCAAGTGCTGATGAACTTCTGCCACGAGCTTTTGATCTTGAAGAGATAGTTCGAGAGCATCATAGATATTAGGTAAGGTACTGCCATCGCCAAATTCTACGTCCACCACTGGTCCAATAACTTGTATTACTTTTCCTTTCGTATTCATAGGCACTTGTTTATATAAGAATTCAATGAAGTTTAAAAATTATTTCTGGACCGCGGCCATACCAGCAGACAATTCAGCAATTTCTTGGGTAATCTTTTGTTGACGCAGTTGGTTATAAGCAAGAGTCAGATCCGCCACCATATCTTTGGCTGCATCGGTTGCATTACGCATCGCCATCATGCGAGCTGACTCCTGAGAAGCATTGCTTTCCAGCACCCCATGATACAGTTCCATTTCCAGAAGTCTCGGGATCATATGCTCCAATACCATAGCAGGCGTTGGTTCAATCACGTATTCAGAAGACTGCCCTTCTGCTTTTGTTTCACCCTTTCCCATTTCATGCATAGCCTTCTTGGTATCCTTCAACGCTACGGGAAGTAAAGCGCGCACTTTTACTTCTTGAGAAAGCATCGAAACAAAATCTGTATAGACCATTACCACGCGATCGACACGCCCAGAAATAAATTCGTCTATAAGCACCTGAGCAACACTGCGCATACCTTCAGTCGTTGGGGCGCTCAAAACATCTGGAAAAGAAGCAATAATTTCTGCATTCATTCGTCGCACCGCATTTTCTCCTTTCTTTCCGATCGTCACAAACACTGCCTGTCGATCAGTATCTTCCTTCAGTATCTGACGGAGTTTTTTAATCACCTGAGCATTGAACGCACCACAAAGCCCTCGGTTACTCGTAATCACTACATACAATTCTTTTTGAATTGGCCGAGTAGTAAGAAGTGGGTGTGACTCCGTTCCAGCTGCTCTATCAAGCTGTCTGAGAAGTTCAATAGCACTTTCAGCATACGGACGAATAGCAACTACTGACGAGACCGCTTTTCTCATTTTGACAGCCGAAATCATCTCCATAGCCCGAGTAATCTTACCCGTACCTTTCACTCCCTTGATTCGTCTTCGAATATCTCGTGCCGAGGCCATACCTTATACTGCAAAACCCTTTTTAAAATTCTCAATATGTTTTTTGAGCAGACCTTCTACTTCTTCCGTCAAAGCCTTTTCCTTCAGAATGGCTGCTCCGACGTCTTTGCCTTCACTTTCCAAAGAAGCCAGAAACTCTCGTTCAAAACGTCCAATGGCTTCTACAGGAATATCATCTACATGACCTCGGGTCAGCGCATAAAGTACGGCTACTTCTTTTTCGACAGAAAGTGGCTGGTACTGTGGCTGCTTCAACATTTCCACAGCACGGCGCCCACGCTCAATTAAGCTGCGGGTCTTTTCATCGAGATCAGATCCAAACTGAGCAAACGCTTCCAATTCACGATACTGAGCCAAGTCGAGACGCAAGGTTCCCGACACTTGCTTCATAGCTTTGATCTGCGCAGCTGATCCTACACGCGACACCGAAAGACCGACGTTCAAAGCGGGACGAATACCTTTGTAGAAAAGATCCGTTTCCAGATAAATCTGTCCGTCAGTAATAGAAATAACGTTGGTTGGAATATACGCTGACACATCACCAGCCTGGGTTTCAATAATTGGGAGAGCCGTCAGCGATCCGCCGCCGTTTTCTTTGTTGAGTTTGGCACTACGCTCAAGCAAGCGTGAGTGTACATAAAACACATCACCAGGATAGGCTTCACGGCCTGGTGGACGACGCAGAATCAAAGAAATCTGACGATAAGCCACGGCGTGTTTGGAGAGATCATCATAAATCACGAGCACGTCCTTACCTTGATCCATGAAGTATTCCCCCAACGCACAGCCAGCATACGGAGCAATAAAAGAGAGTGCTGCTGGATCAGAAGAACCTGCTACTACTACCGTGGTATAGTCCATGGCGCCACTCTTGGTCAGTTCGGCTACGATACGGGCTACCTTAGATTCCTTCTGTCCAATCGCCACATAAA
>CAYYET010000017.1:0-12261 GCA_964471075.1 uncultured Bdellovibrionales bacterium | reverse complement strand
GTTTCCGTTGTCATCACGAAGTCGAGCCTTGATAGTGATGGTAGAATTGTTTTTACTTCCAGGAATAGAATAACTGATAGAGTAGGGCTTATCACCGCTTGAACCCACTTCGTCGCCATCAACATAGTAGGTGACTTTATCGACCCCATAAGGAGCATCGGTACTGACGCTTAAGGTAACACTCGAAGAATTCGTACTATCAGGGGTAGTCAAATCTACCTCGGGCTTATAATCACTGAAGTCACTTTCCTTGCAATCTTCAGTAGGTGGCTCAGCGACCACTACGCCCTTTTGTTTTTCGTACCAATTTTCCACACCTTTCTCCCAGTTTTCATACTGAGGATCACGGTCGGGCTTTTCAGGAATAGCTCCACGAGGATCTTCTCGATTAACGTAGTAGAGGATATCGTGGTCGCTCACGAAATCCTTTTTGTCTCGGTCCTTGTCACGGCAATATTTGTTGGCCAGACAGTACTTATCATCCTCATGAGGAATCTCACACACCTCAAGGTTTTCTTTCATCTCAAGCTTACCGTTCAGCATAGGCTTATTCGTCTTTCCTTCTCCGTCCCCAATTTCATCCTCGGGGTTGTATTTAGGAAATTCTTCAATAGGATAATTCACGAGAGCTTTATCCATAAAAGCGCGCCAAATAGGAGCAGCCACGTTCACCCCATCAGCTCCGGTGACCATAGGACTGTTATCGTTGTTTCCTGCCCAGACTCCTACGGCTAAAGAGGGAGTGTACCCAATAGTCCAACCATCCCGGAACTCGTTAGTGGTTCCAGTTTTCGCTACTACGGGACGGTTATCAAAACGGAGAGGGCTATTTTCTCCAAAAACCCAGGCACGATTTTCATTGTTAGAGAGAACAGAATCGAGCATAGCCACAAACTTTTCTTCGACCACTCGATCGCCATTTGAGGGCTTAAACTCTTCCAGAACCTCTCCTTGAGCACTCTCAATACGAAGAATGGCTGTTTTCTCGTGCTTTACTCCTCCGGTAGCCAGAGTACTGTAAGCACCTACGTGATCCAGGAGCTTCACTTCACCGCCTCCAAGTACCAGAGAGAGCCCTAAGCGCGAAGGATCATTTAAGCCACTAATGCCAAGGCTTTTAGCCATAGTGATCGCATCATTTACTCCTACGAGATACAGAGTTTTTACAGCTGGAATGTTCAATGATCCTCCCAGCGCTTTCATCATAGGAAGCGGACCATGAAACTTACCGTCGTAATTTTGTGGTTGGTAACTCTTTCCTTCCGCAGTTTCAAACTGAGTTTCCACATCGTAGAGCATAGTTTCTGGAAGGTAACCTTTGGTGAAAGCCGTAAGGTAGACGTAGGGCTTGAAAGATGACCCTGGTTGGCGGTCACGGATAGCCACATTGACGTTCCCATCTATGGAAGTATCAAAATAGTCCTTTGAACCTACCATGGAAAGAATCTGGCCATTTTTAGGATCGATAGCAACGAGAGCGGCATTTGAAGCTTTCCAGCGAGTATTTTTTTCGGCCCCATCTTTTACGGCCTGCTCTGCGATTTGCTGCTTGTCCCAGTCGAGAGTGGTAATAACCTTCAGCCCTCCTTGTTCTACCGCTTGGTCGCCATATTTTTGCTGGAGGTAATCTTTGATATACATGACAAAATGGGGAGCGGCAATAATATCCTTCTGAGGCAGGATTTTGTCTAAGGTAGGGGTTTCAATGGCTTGATTGGCTTGTTCTTCAGTGATGTAGCCTAGTTTGGCCATAGCTTTCAAAGCATAGGCTTTGCGACCGGCTAAAGCATCTCGATGAAGTCCGTAGGGGGAATAGTATGCGGTAGCTTGGGGGAGAGCCGCTAAAAGAGCAGCCTCATCAAGGGTCAGCTCACGAGCGGGTTTACCAAAAAAGGTTTGAGAGGCAGCTTCCACTCCATAGGCATTTGATCCATAGGGAATTTCATTTAAGTACATGGCGAGAATCTCATCCTTGGAGAACTTAGTCTCCATCTCAAGAGAGAGAATAACTTCCTTTATCTTGCGAGTCAGGGTCTTTTCGTTGGAGAGGAGGGAATTTTTGACAAACTGTTGCGTGATTGTTGAGCCTCCCTGGGATTTCTCTAGAGTAATGACGTCATTGAGAACAGAACGAATAATAGAGGTAATTTTAATACCATGGTGACTATAAAAATCCTGGTCCTCGAGACTAATAGTGGCGTATTTAATCACGTCAGGCATCTCAGAAAAAGGAATAACGGTTCGTTTTTCCTCTCCGTGAACCTCATAGAGAAGGTGCTCTCCGGTACGATCATAGATCTTGGTTGATTCTATAATGGGCCGCTTCAGTACTTCTCCGGCACTCGGAAGGTCTTTGGCAATATAAGCAAAAATAGCAATGGCTATTACTGCCCCCACGCCTAGAGCTATCAGAGCGCCTTTCCAAAAAAGCTTCCAAAATCGACTTTCTGGCTTCAGAAGGCCTGAAAGACGTCGTTTCTTAGGGAAAAAATCCATAGAGAATATCAAAAATAAGTATCTTTATTGTATACCAGAAAAAGCGCCTTTTGTATAGAAAGAAGTAGCTCCCTAGGAGCTTTTAGAGAGCAGTGTTTGCGCCAGGCCTTTTGCGAAAGATGTAGCGTGAGGCATGGTTTCTCGAGGAAAACCAATGCGGTCGTTTATTTCAAAAAGATACGGAATGCCCTCTTCTATGCCAAAGTCGAGTGAATAATACGATGGACCAAAAAGTTCGTCCATTCTCTTTTTTATTTCTTGAGCGCATTCTTGAACTGGCAACGGAAGAGAGGGAAGGGGGATTTCTTGTATAGACCCTCCTTGCGCAACGTTAGCAAGCAGAGAGCCTTCTTTAGGTGTTCGGAGTGCCGCAAGAATAATTTCCCCATGAGCTACAACAAAACGAATATCATGATTGGTAGTGGTAACGCCTGGAATACCATGGGAGGTATCGATAAACTCTTGAATAAGATATGGTTCAGAAAGTGAGGGAAATGCGGCGAGAATTTCTTTGGGTGTTCCAATAAAAATTCCACGCCCTTTAATGCCGTTCACTGGCTTTGCGACCATTCTTTCTGTCGAGGAAAAGTTTTTAATAATATCTAAAAGCGTTTCTCTCGATTGAGCCAAGAAAAAACGTTTTGTATAACTATGAAAAACATCAAGCATCTGAAACTTGTTATTGCCGAACATTTTTAGTGGAAGAGGATTCACGGCGCGTTGTTCAAAAACGGTATCAAAGCCATCAACCCAACGAGTACGATCAAGGATAGCGCTGGCTTCAACGGGTTCTCCGCAGAATTCCCAAGAATGAGTGGTCTTTTGGTAGCGACGGGTAGCAGTGAAGAAGCCGCTACCTTGGTAGGCTTTTCGTCCTCCTGCGATAAAGCATTCGCACCCCTGTGCCAGCAGGGCATCGATCAGCGCGTAGTAAGTACCCGCTTTATGAGGAAAAGTAGAAAAAGGCACCCAGTGTTCAATTGAAAATCCAAAATAAAAAACTATTTTTTTCATGGCCACGCTTATTTTTTCAGAAGCTCTTCAGATTTTTTCAGAAGATAATCAATTATTTTTCCAGAGATATCGGTGCCGGTAATTTTTTGAGCTCGTGGAAAATAGCAAGGGAAATTTGTTTCAGCTACATAGGCCCGCCCTTCTTTATCGAGAAGAATATCTACTCCTCCAAACTCGGTGCCAATAGCCGTTACGGCTCGTACAGCCAACGTTTCAATTTCTGGGGAGAACTTTTCAGGAGTCACTTGTGGTTTTGTTCCTACGTTAGAGCGGAAATCCTCTCCCTGAGCAGTATAGCGAATGCTATCTACTACTTGATTTCCAAGCACAATAAGCCGAGCGTGACTAGGATTGTCGATATATTGCTTGATTACAAAGCGCTGTGGCCAGGTAGCAAACACATCAGCCAGAGAAAAGAGAGATGGAAGAGAATCAACGCGCACCACTCCTACGCCATGACTTCCTCCCATAGCTTTAATGATAAGAGGAAAGCCTCCTACGTAAGCAACCGCTTTCTTGAGGAAGGTTCGGTCATTGCTAAGGTAAGGAATAGTTTTTGGCACAGAAATATCATGTCTCTTATACAAGAGAATGTTGTCTGCTTCAAAAAAAGTCCGATCATTATTTTGATAGAGCGTTACAGTGTCTTTACGTATGAGGAAGCGTTCGATTACTCGAGCGGCTTTACTTGGAGCAATACGATAGAGAGCGTCTCCTGCTTGGAGGGGATTGGGAGCAGTAAAATCAAACGTTTGTGGATTGATTACCAAAAATTCCACTCCTCGCTCCTCGCAGGATTTTTTGAGTAGCTCAGCTCGAGCGTCAGTGTCAGAAGTTGGAGTGTAGAGAGCAAAAAAACGCATAGGCTATTTATTAACATCAATAAGAAATTTTCTTAAGCTTTTTCTTCCAATAATGACTGGATACTCTAAGTGAGATCGATCAATGACAGACACAGAAGGTGTAAGCTCTATTCCATCAATGAACAGGGAAATTTTTATCTTTGGTCGAATAGTGACGCCACTTGATGAGTAAACGATGCTGATTCCCTGAAGATCAGGGTGTTTTCCCATGTATTCTCTCTGCAGTTTTTCGTCAATCTCTTTTCCTTGCTCTCGTGTAAAGTCTTTGGGAAGAGGGAGGGAGGAAAAAAACGTAAGCACATCCTCAAAGCCAAGTTCCTTTGCTAAATGACTATCGATAGCAGTGGAGTCGGCACCAGTATCAACCTTTGCTTCCACCTCAATCTCTTTGCCCTCTTTACCAATGAGTTTCACCTTTTCTACCGAACCGATAACACGCTTTCCGGAAAGCTCTTCAATTTCTTCCTCGATCTCTCCTCCGAACAAATTTTGACCAACGCGCATCCCGCGCTCCGTGGTTTTGATTTTCAGTCCGGATACGCGTTTCAGGCGATCTTTCAATCCTGCCAGGTTAGCCAGTTGAATAGAAAGTCCGGGACGAGCATTGAGTTCCAGGATAACTGGTCCACGATCACGATCGATGGCAATGTCGGCTCCGAGAAAACCTAAGCCAGAGAGCTGTTGAGCCTCTATGGACATGCGAAGAATTTCTTTCCAGTAAGGAATTTTAATACCCGAAAGTACCAAACGAGTATTGGGAACGTATTCAATCAAATGTCCTTTACCAATGATAGCGGTAGTGGTAGTGCCGGTTGCAAGATCGATGCCTACTCCAATAGCCCCTTGCTGCAGATTTGCCTTGCCATCTGAAGCCTTGGTGGGGAGGCGCAGCATAGCCATGACTGGCACATGATTAAAGACAATCACCCGGATGTCAGGGATGCCTTTGTAGCTGTAGGGCTTGAAAAGTTTTAAAAGCTTCAGACGTTCTTCGAAAAAAGCGGTATCGGGAGTATTGGCCAATGAAAAAGAACCATCCAAAATGTTGCGGATATGGTTTTTCAGGTCATCGACGGTGATTACTGAGCCGTCTGCTTTTACCCAAGCGTCATCGCGACCCTTCTTGCGAGCATAGACCACTAAAATACCTTCGCCACCGAAGCCGCGGTTTGGTTTGAGAGCAAAGCTATTAGGAAGTTTGGCCCAATCAAACTCTTCAAGGGCTTCATGAGTTTTGATCTTGGCAATAAGAGCAGAGACGCCAAGATTATTTTTTTTGAGAACACGCTTACAGAGGAGCTTGTTGTCAGCAAGTTCCATACCGCGTTTGCGGTTGTAGGGACGAATGTATTCCAGGTTTCTCGAGTTCATACCGAGAAGCCGGCTGCTTTTTTTGAAAAAGTCGAACATAGAAGAGGAAGGCTGATCAAGCGAAAAACATCGCTATTGCAAATGACGAATCACCTTGCGGAAGCGGAACAACTCAGTGATACGGAGCCCAGTCCATTTTCCAAGAGAGAAGTTTACGATAAAGGTCAGAAGGATGAGCCATGGATAGCGAAGAATAAGAATCACTAGAGCATTCCAGCTGACAAGAAAATAACCAACAACAGAAATGACCAGTGTTTCCACGGCTAGGATGAGAGCCATGCGACTTCCTTTTTCAATTTGAGTGGCAATAAATTTTTCTGCCAGCGTAATCATGATAAGCAGGGGAAAGATGGAGACAGAAGCGAGTCCTGTCCGACGATCAATACCGCCAATAACCAGGACGCCCAGAATAGCCAAGGAAACAATCGACACCGTGATAGCTACACGAGGCAGATACAAAAGACGAAACTTTTTCATAAGCAATCGAGAGAGGGTGCCTACGAGGATAACGCTTACAAAAATAGCGATACCATACTTGATGCCATTTGGATCAAAAGCGAGAAGCGCAAAGGTAATAATAGAAGGAGTGTAGATGCCAAAAGCTTTGATTCCGACTACCTGACGAAAGAAAGCTACCAAAGTAACAACAATAGGCAGCATAAGAAGGAGGGCCACGGTTTGAAGGGGCACCCCTTGTTCTACGATGAAGTTAATAAGAGGATGGTACTGCATAGCTCAAGGCTTAAGAAGCAAAAACGAAAAATTTACGAATGCTTAATCTGTTCCATCTTTTTTCGACTGGCGTGACAGAGGGCGATCGCTAACGCGTCAGCGGTATCATCTGGTCTTGGAATAGCGGGAAGTTTCAAAATGGCCTTCACCATCAATTGTACCTGACTCTTGTCAGCCCTCCCATAATTTGTCAACGCCTGTTTCACTTCAAGAGGAGTGTAACCGAAGATACTACCACAGAGATTCTCTAATGTCAATACGATGGCCCCTCGTGCTTGGGCGACATCAATGACTGTTTTTTGGTTTTTGAAAAAGAAAAGCTCTTCAATAGCCACATCCTCTGGTTGATAGCGTTTTACAATATCCTGAAGATCTAAAGCAATTTCTCTGAGACGTTTTTCTAAAGGAAGTGTTTTTTCAGTAGCAATATGCCCAAAGGCTATCGCTTTCGCTTTTCCGCTCTCTGTTTCGATAATACCCCAGCCAACAGTGGCTGTACCGGGGTCGATGCCTAAAATTCGCATAACGCTGTGAAAAACTGTAGTTTAGGCGCGGTTGTCCCATACTTTCTGAACATCTGGATGATCATCCAGGGTTTCCAAGAGTTTTTCCAAAGCAGCAGAGTCCTTTGTTTCTGGTTCGGTAGTTTGAGCAGCAATATATCCGAGCTCTGCGCTTTCACAGACAAGATTTTTACCTCGAAAATATTCTTCGACAGACTGCAATTTCTCAATAGCAGTAACCACTACAAAGACGCTATCTGCCACAAAGAAATCGTCAGCTCCTGATTCTAGAGTTTCTCCTTCTAATGAATCGGCGGGATATTTTTCCAAAGAAAAGGTAATGAGACCGACACGGCGAAACATAAAACTTACCGAACCGGTAGGGACAAATTTCCCACTTCCTTTTGTTAGAATGCTTTTTATTTCACTGACCGTACGGTTTTTATTGTCGGTGGCCGTTTCAATAATCAGTGCTACCTGGCCTGGTCCGTAGGCTTCATACGTCAGTTCTTCAATGGCGGCACCATCCTTGAGTTCGCCTGTACCACGTTTGATCGCACGTTCAATATTATCCTTCGGCATGTTAACGCTTTTAGCGGCATCAACAGCCATCTTCAAAGCATAGTTGCTGTCAGGATTACCGCCTCCAGCAGCTGCCGCCACAATAATATTGCGGCCATACTTAGTAAAAATGGCGGCCCGTTTAGCGTCATTGAGTCCTTTGGCGCGGTGAGTAGTAGCCCAGTGGGAATGTCCAGACATAGAGAAAAGAATACGGATGAGAAATGTATTGTAGAAAGAAAAAGAAGAAAAGTAAAGATCAACTATTTTTTCTCCAAAACTTGTGCCAGAGTCTTCATATCATCAGCCGCGGCCTTGCGAGCCAACTGCATAATGACATCTTTTACCGCAAAAGGATCACCAACTTCCTGAAAGACAAAGCGTTCTTCTTCGGCTGCGGTTTGTACCAAAACATCGCCAAAGTTCAGAATGGTTGGAATAAGACCGTTGACCGAACTGGTAACGTCCTGAATACGAGAAAAGCGGAGTTCACTTATACGACGAGTAAATAAACCACGTTGTTCAATGTTCACAATTCGTTCACTGGTAATAATCCAGACATCAAAATAATAATCGATCCAAATAAGAAAAACATAGAGCCAGACAAAAAGAAGGATAGAGTGTTCGGCAAACAGAAAGAAGCGCCAGCTCTCCTTTCCAAGAGCCTCAGGAAAGAGTGAAGGGAAAACGCTCAAGCTACCCAAGAGAAAACAAGAAATAAGCAGTATGAGACTAAGACGTACCACAATAGTAAACCAGTGTCGATGGATCACTCGCAATACAGATTCGTTTTCATGTTGTCCTTGAAAGTGATAGCGACCAAATGAAGGCATAGGATTAAAAAGAAGAAGATGAAGGAGAAAGTTTCAGGAGTTCTTCAATGGGTAGGGAGAAAAAAATAATCGCATTCGTGAAAAGGAGAATGCTGAAGACGGTCACAAAGAAAAGCGTTCCTAGAACAGCCAGCTTGCGATTGAGGGAATAACGCAAAAGATGGAACACGATAAAGGTTCCGGTCATGACGTAACTAAAGAAAAGAAAGGTATAGAGCCCTCCAAAAACAATACGCATCATAAGACAGATTCATTGTAACACTGCGGGTCGCGACCTACAATAATTTTTCTTGATGATCGGCCGGCGCTTCAAGTCCGAGGTGAGCAAAGCCGGCGAGGGTAACCACGCGCCCACGAGGAGTGCGAGCCAGGAAGCCAAGCTGGATTAAATACGGTTCGTAGACATCTTCAATAGTCTGTATTTCTTCACCGGTCACTGCTGCGAGTGCTTGGATACCTGCTGGACCACCCTTAAACTTTTGAATCAATGTTTTCAAAATATGGCGATCAGTGGGCTCAAGTCCGAGGTGATCTATTTCATAGAGATCCAAGGCTTCTCGAGCGAGCTTGCCTGAGATTTCAGAAGTATTTTTCACTTCGGCATAATCTCGAACCCGTTTCAAAATACGATTGGCGACGCGAGGTGTTTGGCGGCTGCTTCTGCCGATTTCTTCAGCACCAGATTCGTCTAAGCCGATACCTAGAATACTGGCTGAGCGTTTCACAATCTTCTCAACATCCTTGGGAGTATAAAATTCCAGACGATGCGTTGAACCGAAACGATTACGAAGGGGATTAGAGAGTGATCCCAGTCTCGTCGTAGCGCCAATGAGGGTAAAACGAGGCAGATCGAGCTGAATAGTACGGGCACCAGGACCTTTGCCAATAATAATGTCGAGTTTGTAGTCTTCCATGGCTGGATAGAGGACTTCCTCGATCATTTTATTGAGACGATGAATTTCATCAATAAAAAGGACGTCTCCTGGCTCAAGATTAGTAAGAATAGAACCGAGATCACCCACGCGTTCAATAGCTGGACCAGAAGTAACCTTAATGCCGACACCCATTTCTTTGGCAATAATGTGAGCGAGGGTGGTTTTTCCTAAGCCCGCAGGACCATACAGAAGAACATGGTCAATGTTTTCTCCACGTTTTTTGGCAGCCTGAATAAAAATATCCAGATGACGCTTAATTTTCTCCTGACCAATATATTCACCGAAACTTTGAGGGCGGAGCGTGGTCTCAAGAAGTTGTTCTTCTGGCGATTCGGACGTATCATGAATCATAAATAAAAGGCTTTACTAAAGCAAAAATGACACCCATCTCTTCTCCTAGTGTACCACTTCTTGACAAAAAAACAAAGACATGCTACTATCAGGGGTCGCTTAAAAAGAAGAAAAGCCTATATATAGGCCTGCTTCACCTGTAGACAATTGGGGATTTCTATCTTTTATCCTCAATCACGGGAACTGTCGCCAAGATCCGGGTAGGGTGGTTTCGGCTGCGCTATACCTCGACGCTTTTCCTTTCCTCGTGCTCCTATGCTTGAGGATTTGTCTACAGTTGAAGCAGAAACAATAAAACTCCTCCTGAACTTGGGAGGAGTTTTCTTTTTGATACTCTATTTGTATTATTTCCCTCGCCCTTCACTTTTTTCGAGAGTGGCTTTCATGCCGGCATCAGAAAGAATTTCATCGTAGAGGCTTTGAAGCGCCTCTTCTTTGCCGGCACTGGCCCATACTTCATCAAGGGTAGTGAGCCCATCAATAACTTTTAGAATGCCGTCTTGGCTCATGGTAAGCATACCGTCCTCGATGGCAGTTTTGCGAATTTCTGTTTCCATACCGGCATTCGTGATCAGAGTAGCCATTTTTTCATTGACCGGAAAGACTTCAAAGATACCCTTGCGTCCTCGATAACCACTAAAGTTACACTCACTACAGCCCACTGGTTTGTAGAGAGTTGGAATATCTTCAGGAATTTCTACCCCGGCTGCTGGAGAAACAAAAGAAAGAATTTTTTTCAGAGCATCAACCGTTTTTTGGGCGGGGACATAGGCCTCTTTACACTTTGGACACAGAATGCGGACCAGGCGTTGAGCAATAAAGACAGTAATACCAGTAGCAATAGATGATGGCTTAGCTCCCAGTTCCATAAGGCGAGCAATGGAAGCGGCAGCGCTATTGGTGTGGAGCGTGGAAAAGACTAAGTGTCCAGTAAGCGCGGCATTGATAGCAATATCAGCGGTTTCTTCATCACGGATTTCACCTACCAGGATAACGTCTGGATCCTGGCGAACGATAGCGCGGAGCCCTTGAGCAAAGGTGTAATTTTTATCTTTGGAAACTTCCGTTTGGACGATACCTGGCAAGACGTATTCGATTGGATCTTCAATAGTGATGATCTTGAGTGATTTGTTGTTGACGCTATTGAGCAAACTATACAGAGTAGTGGTTTTTCCAGAGCCGGTAGGACCCGTGTTTAAGATCATGCCAAAAGGTTTTTCGATCTGGCGTTTTACTTCGTCATACGCTCGTCCGCGCAGTCCCAACTCTTCTATGGGCACAAAGGCTTCTTCTCCAGTGAGGAGGCGCATGTTAATGCTTTCCCCGTTGTTACCAGGAATAATATTTACACGAATATCAATATGGTGTTCCCCAAGATCCGCTGAAAAATGACCATCCTGAGAGCGATTTCGGATGTTAATCTTCATCTTGGACATCATTTTCACTCGGGAGAGAGTGAGTTGGTAGATCGATTTGGGCAGATTACCTATTTCTTGCAGGATACCGTCAATACGATAGCGAAGGCGTACGGAATCTTCAAAGGGTTCGAAGTGGATATCGCTTGAGCGCAGCTTGTAGGCGCCAGCCAGAATAATTTCCAGAATACGAGAGGTGGGCAGGGAAGCCGAATCTTGATTGAGTTTTATAAGATCACCGAAGTCTTGTTCAAATTTATCAAGCTCAGTACCAGAAAGAGAGACATGCATGAAGTCGAGGCTCTCGATCAAAGGTTTTTTGTCATAGAGGGTAAGTGCTTTCTGGAGCGAAGGCTGAGAGACGACGAAAAAATCAGGTTCCAAGTGGTGCTCGGCGGCCAACGTTTGAAAAAAAGTGAGCGTTTCGGCATTATTTGGATCTAAGACGGCAATCCGAAGCTTAGGACGTTCTTTCTGAAACACGACCCCTCCCAAACGGAGAGCTTCTTCTTTGGGTAAAAGAAAGAGTGCCTCCTCATCAATCGGAAAAATAGCAAGATCGAGATAGCGCAACCCGGAAGCTTCCGCCAGTCGAGCGGTTGTTTCCTCAATTGATTGGGCACGCATCTTATTTAAGAGGCTGCCAGTCTTTTCGTTATCAGAAACAGAGGCAGCTGGTCCTTGATGAACAACTTTGACCATAGAAAAAAAGAGGTTATGTCCTCTTTATTGTAGCGCACTCTGTTCGTGAAGAAAACTCACTGACCAGAAGTGAGGGTCGTTATCCCTGAAGGAGTTGTTTGAGTTTTTCAATGGCTACATGTTCAGCTTCGTCTAAGCTGTGAGCCGAAAGAGTAAATTCAAGAGTGTCGCCTCGAAGAGTGGCTTCTTTGAAACGTTCAGCGAGCAATACCAATCCTTCGCTGTTACTTCCTTTAATAAGTCCTTTTACGTCTGTATGATTTTCTGCATACAGCATCATGAAGAAACTTCCAGAGGCATAATTGCTGCGGATTTTCTCTAGGACTCGAGGGAGATCAGCGGCTGTGGCGCGTGACTGGACTAAATCTTCTACAGTGACCAGTGACCAGATAAGCTTCAAATCCTCATTCCACTTTACTTGGGCCATGACTCGTCCCCAGAGCTTCAGGAGATGGAGAGGCTGCGTCTTATAAAGAGAACGAATA